>CBDUBP010000001.1:0-29766 GCA_965365415.1 uncultured bacterium
GGCGGGTTGTATTCCCATTTGGTTCCGCCATCGGTCGGATAATACTTCAGAGAATATCCCATGCTTTTCTTATGGACATATTTGTTTAGGATAAATCCTTTATCCCGGACGGGGAACAGGATGTTCATATCGCCAAATTCCTGCAGCATTTCAATCATGCTGATTTCGTTTGATGTACACGCAACGGAAATGGTTTCTTTTTGCTGTGCACTTTTATCAAATGACAGAAGGTTTATTGATTTTGTTTTGTAATTCGCAACTGCAAACATCATCGCCTGATTGTTGAAACTGCTGCTCATCATAAAAGTGTTCTTGTCATCAACGAATGATTTCTTGGCGACTTCCGTGAGGTTTTTGTCGAAGATATTAATTACGAACTCTGACTGATTTTTCTTGAGCTGATCCACCGAATAGAAAAAGAAATACCCATCTACATTCTTATCCTTGTCCATGATCGCACCGGCATTCCTGATCTGGAATCCGCCGACATCTGAAATCTTGGTTTGTGCAAACGATATGCTTATTGTAAACGCTGCCAGCAATACCGGAATCTTCATTTGTTTTAATTTAAAAAAGGCCGCATAAGCGGCCCGTATTATTTAATGTTCAGTTTTTCGAAATGCAGGTTGATTTCCTTCGCCTTTTTATTGTATTCGAGAAGCAATACATTACCAAGCTTTGCAGGCATCGGAACCATATATTTTTGATCGCCTGTCAAATACACTTTATCCTCTGTAAGTTCCCCTTCATCGCATATGATGGTCTTGAAAGCAAATTTATTCTTTTCTCCGCTGATCCTTTCGTAATCGATGAAACATGAATAGAAGCGATCATTTTTAGGATCGATCTGTGTATAAGTGTAATCAAACGCACCGTAATTCTTTAACGCGTGTGCATTCAGCTGCGGGCTTCCCGCATCGGTCAAACTTGGAGCACGCGATTTTCCCTTTGGGAATTCCTTTACCGAAGTCAGCTTGAAATCAGAATTGAAATGAAACACGACCGCATCCGTGATCGTAAGCTGTGTAACGCTTCCGCCACCGCCCAAAAGCGACATGGCAACGCCGGCTCCACTTACAGTTTTCTTGTAATACTCACCAACAGCATAGAAATCTCCTGATTGCATCTTGATGATGTCATGGAAATAGATATATCCTTTGTCTTTGATCTTGCTGCCGTCCTTTACTTTCATGAGCTTCGCCACGTCCTCAGTCCATGTTGTGAAAGTTTCCTTGATCGTATTTCCCGACATGTCGATCACCTCCGTAAATAATCCCTTGCTCTTGTCGTCGAAGATGTTGTCGCCTTCATCAAAATATTCACCCATGAAAACAACTGAGTTGGTGCCATTCAAAAACGCATTCGTAATGAGGCGCGGATTTTTCTTCTTGCTGTATTCACGCTCGAAAAGCAGTTTACCCGTATTTACATCGAGAACTTTTGTAGTAAGGGTGAATTTTCGCGACATCAGGTTTGGCTTCGAAGTCTCAAGCGCCACTACGATGCTCTCGTTGACTTCGATCGGGTTGATCGCATGGATCGCTTTAGATTTTTCCGGTGATGCATATTCCCAGGCCTGTCCGCCATCAGTTGGATAGTACTTCAGAGTATAGCCGATTTTTTTGTTGTCGTCGACCTTATTAAAAAGAAATCCTTTGTTCTCGACCGGGAAAAGGATATTGAAATCGCCGATCTGCTTCAAATATTCGATATACCTGATTTCCTTCGATTCAAGCGGAATATTGTACGTTTTTCCGGCATTTGCCTGCTTATCAAAAGTTAACAGGTTGATTTCTTTCGTTTTGTAATTCGCCATCGCAAACATCATCGCCTGATTGTTGAAGCTCGACTTCATCAAAAAGGTGTTTTTGTTGTCGACGTACGTTTTTGTGGCAACCTCATTCAGGTTCTTGTCCATGATCTGGATTGCGAATTCACGCTCGCCCTTTTTCAATTTGTCGACGAGATAGTAGAAATAATAACCATCGACGTCATTGTTCTTGTCCATGATCGAACCCGCATTTCGCATCTCGAACGCGTTGACATTGCTGATCTTGCCGGTTTGGGCGAACCCATTCAGCGCAGCCAGCGCGGTCACTAAGAGTAATTTAATTTTCATGTATTGGTTTGTTAGGGATTTAATTTTGAAAAGAATGCTGTGGTCTGCGAAAAATCGTCATCGCCCTGCATTTCGCTCTGATGCGCGAGGCAGAAATGATACCCGATCTTCCTAAGGTTTTTTAATTCGATGTTCTGAAGGAAAAGCCGTACTTCGTTAAGGTACTTCTCATCCGAAAACGGACTTATCGGCCCGACATATTTCCCGAAGCTGTGTGATTGCTTGAGCTCGTACGATTTGCGAAGCAGGTCCGCGACAATGTTGCAATAGGATTTGTGGTCGACTTCGCCGCGTTCTTTTAGAGACAGGACTTGGTAAAGTGCCATGTCAAGGCTGAACTTATCCATCGAAACCGCGATGCTGTTCTCGGATGCGATCTTTTTGACCTCTGCCAGTTCCGCCGATGCATGGATGATTCCCGCCTTGTTGTACGATTTTCGCAGCTGCTCGATTCGAACCGGCATGTCGGGATGCGTTTTTAGCGAATCTTTATCGAATGCGAGATCATCTGACTTCTCTTTAATATCGAAAAGCGTCTCATCAGGAGTCAGCCAGGCTTCCTTGAATGGATATCCTTCAAAATTGAAATGGCTGCGGATCTTTGTATCAGTTGTAAACAGAAGCGAGTCCGTTTCGTGAAGCCGCTGTAACGCCTTTTCCGCCCCGATCTTATTGAATTTTGTCCTGCTGAACATGGCAAAACCTAAAGAATCCGCCTGCATCTCAGCTTTCCTGCTGCGTTTTTGGAAATTATAGCTGAGGTTCTTTATCAGCGTATATGTTGCCTGGCGTCGGTTGTAGCGCTGTTTCTTAACCGTGCTGATCTTTTTCTTTGTTTCTTTCGAATTCATTGTCTGCACATGGTTGAGCAAACTTTGATCGTTGTGTTTCAACGCATAATGTGCTATTTCATGACAGATGATAAATGCCAGTTCGTCATCGCTTTGAACAAGATCGAAAAGCCCGAGGTTGACTGTAAAAATCCCGTTTCCGTAACATGCCGCATTTGGGATCGGCGATTTGTCGATGAAAAAGTAAAAATCGGAAGTGTTTAGGTTGCTGTTCGATTTGTAGATTTCAGTCAGGATGCCATTGAGGTATTTATTGATACGCCGGTCAAAAATATAACTGCTGTCCTTTATACCCTTGATGAAACTTTCTTTGCGTTCCTCTAAGATCTTGGTGATCTCTTTTTGATGGTTTGCAGGAAAACTCTTCGACTTTTTCGACGTGATCGATGCAATATATTGCTGGAGTGAATCAAGATTTTTGGGCTTGTATTCGAATGCTTTTTTTTGCGCGAATGTGTGGCTGCCGCTAAAAATTAAAAGCAGCAAGAGTAATTTTCGGAAATACACCTGACTTTAGTTTTGTTCTGGTGCACAATGATATAAAAAAAGTTCCGACTTAGCGGAACTTTTTAATTTTAATGCTCTTCGTATGCTTCTATTGGCGCACACGAACATATCAGGTTTCGGTCACCGTACGCATCATCGACGCGCCGTACCGACGGCCAGAATTTATTTTCTGCAAGATATTCCAAAGGATATGCAGCCTTTTCGCGGGAATATGGGAAATTCCACTGATCCGCTGTCAGCATCTGCAACGTATGAGGTGCATTTTTAAGAAGGTTGTTCTTTTGGTCTTCGATCGCGTCGATTTCCTGACGGATCGAGATCAAGGCATCGCAAAAGCGGTCGAGCTCTTCAACGTTCTCGCTTTCCGTCGGCTCCACCATCAAAGTTCCCGCAACAGGGAAAGATACGGTAGGAGCGTGGAATCCGTAATCCATCAACCTTTTTGCAATGTCGCCAACTTCAACGCCTTTTTCTTTGAACGGACGGCAGTCGAGGATCATCTCATGCGCGGCGCGTCCCATTTCTCCCGAATATAAAGTCTGATAGTGACTTTTCAGTCTTTCTTTGATATAATTCGCATTGAGGATCGCAAACTTCGTCGCATCTGTCAGTCCTTCCGCGCCGAGCATAGTGATGTATCCATAAGAAATCAGGCAAACCAGTGCCGAACCCCAAGGCGCTGCAGAGATTGCCGTAATCGCCGATGAGCCTCCTGTTGGAATCACAGGATTCGTTGGCAGGAACGGAACCAAATGTTCGGCAACGCAGATCGGGCCAACACCCGGGCCGCCGCCGCCATGCGGAATTGCAAAAGTTTTATGAAGATTAAGGTGGCAGACATCCGCTCCGATAGTTGCGGGATTTGTCAGGCCTACCTGTGCATTCATGTTCGCGCCGTCCATATAAACCTGTCCACCGTTCTCATGGATGATCTTCGTGATCTCGATGATCGCAGATTCATATACTCCATGCGTCGATGGATACGTCACCATCAGACACGCAAGGTTGTCTTTATGCTGGATCGCTTTTGCGCGAAGGTCATCGATATCGATATTTCCGTTTTCGGATGTTTTTGTCACTACAACCTGCATGCCCGCCATTGTAGCGGTCGCCGGGTTTGTTCCGTGCGCAGACGCGGGAATCAGGGCAATGTTCCGATGTGAATCGCCACGTGATTCATGCCATGCGCGGATCACCATCAAACCTGCGTATTCGCCCTGTGCACCTGAATTCGGCTGCAAAGTCGTTCCTGCAAATCCGGTGATGACATTGAGTTGTTGCTCTAATGTTTTGAGCATAGTCTGATATCCTTCTGCCTGCGCGACCGGCGCAAAGGGATGAATGCTGTTCCAGTAACCCATGCTCAATGGAAGCATTTCGGCTGCTGCGTTGAGCTTCATCGTGCACGAACCGAGCGGAATCATCGAATGATTCAGCGAAAGATCGCGGCGTTCCAGTTTCTTGATGTAGCGCATCAATGCAGTTTCGGAATGATGGCTTTTGAAGACCTCGTAATTAAGGAAATCTGATGAACGCTGTAATCCGTCCGGCAGATTCTTGTCTGATGCCAACGAAGTGATCTCGATGGCATTTTTGCCTGCGGCTTCGGCGAAGATCGACAGGATCACATTGATGTCGATGATCGAAGTGGTTTCGTTGAATGAGATGACTACAGTCTCCGCATCAGGATAGTAAAAATTGATTTCGCGATGTTCGGCGATCTGACGGATTTTTGACGCGTCGGCTTTTATTGAAATCGTATCGAAAAAGGACGAGTTGGTTTGGTAAAAGCCGAGTTTGTTCAATGCATCGGCGGCTGTAACTGCTGACGCGTGCACTTTATCCGCGATATATCTAAGTCCGTCGGGACCGTGATACACAGCGTACATTCCGGCCATGACCGCCAGAAGAACCTGCGCCGTACAAATGTTTGAAGTCGCTTTTTCACGCTTGATGTGCTGTTCGCGGGTTTGCAGCGCCATGCGAAGTGCGCGGTTTCCATCTGTGTCAACTGTAACCCCGATGATACGTCCCGGCATGCTGCGTTTGTATTCTTCTTTCGTGGCGAAATAAGCCGCGTGCGGTCCGCCGTAACCCATCGGGATCCCGAAACGCTGCGTTGTTCCGCAAACAACATCGGCGCCCATTTCACCCGGAGGCGTCAATGCGACGAGCGAAAGAATGTCGGCTGCAACAGCGACTTTAATCTCTTTTGATTTTGCGGTCGAAATGAATTTCGCATAATCGTAAACCTGGCCGTGTTTGCCCGGATATTGAAGTATCGCACCGAAAAAATCATCGCCAAATTCAAATTCCTCATGGTTTCCGATGACGAGTTCCACTCCGATAGGTGTCGAGCGTGTCTGTAAAACCGACAAGGTCTGTGGAAGGATTTCTTCAGAGACAAAAAATTTATTGACGTTGTTCTTTTTCTGATCGCGCGAACGCACGTCAAACAAAAGTGCCATTGCTTCAGCCGCCGCGGTTCCTTCATCGAGAAGCGACGCATTGGCGATTTCCATTCCTGTCAGCTCGATGACCGTAGTCTGATAATTGAGCAAAGCTTCAAGACGGCCTTGTGCAATCTCGGCCTGATAAGGCGTATAGGCGGTATACCAGCCCGGATTTTCAAAAATATTCCTTTGAATGGGCGCCGGAACGATCGTCGGATGATATCCAAGCCCGATATATGATTTGTACACCTTGTTCTTGGTCCCAAGCTTTCGGATGTGGTTGAGGTATTCATGTTCAGTCATCGCGGGAGCGAGATCCAGCGGCGCTTTCAGTCGGATATCGTCCGGCAGCGTCTCATAAATCAGCTGATCAATGCTGTCGGCACCGATCGTGCCGAGCATGTGTTTTACATCATTTTCGCGCGGCCCGATATGCCGTAATGCAAAAGCGTCTGTTTTCATAAAAGGTGCAGATTTTAGCGCTACAAAAGTACGGATTTCATTAATGAATAATTAATAGTTAATAGTGAATAATGAGCACCGATAATCGATTTTTTGCATGTCGACCGATTAAGGCTGACAGCTGATAGCCAAAAGCTCATTACTCTTGTTTAAATTTGCGCATGACCCTCTTGCGTCGGCTATTTCAACTTTATATCCGCGGAAGCATCCATGTGGCGCTTTCAGTCGTTGCGATGGTACGCATCACCCAGATCCTGTTCGAAATTCCGTTCAATTTGCCGATCATTATCTTCGCATTTACATCGGCGGTCGCGGCATATAATTTTGTCAAATTTCACGGTTTGATCCGGCGTGGAGCAAGTGTCTCAAATGAAACGAGGCTGATTGCCGTGATGAGCTTTTGCCTGATTCCGATCGGCGGGCTGTGCTTTTTTCATCTGCAGATAACTACGCAGGCAATGCTATGCGTGCTTGGAATATTGACTGTTGCATATGCCATCCCATTTTTAGGGAAACGGACAGTCCGGAGCCTGGCAGGCGCAAAGATTCACATTGTGGCACTTTGCTGGACCGGGATCACGGTAGCGCTTCCCGCGATCGAAGGCGGAGCACCTATCGATTTGGAATTCTACATCCTAATGCTGCAGCGCTTCATCTTGATCATCGTGCTGCTTTTGATCTTCGACATTGTCGATTTGCGGCGCGACAGCCCGTCGTTGGGAACGGTGCCTCAAAGGCTTGGCATTGCAAAGACAAAGATCCTTGGATATGTACTTTTGATCCTTTTCGTCGGACTTGACGCATTCCGCACCGAAAATTCATTTGCACGTGTTTTCACATTATTGCTTACCGCCATCGCAACGGCGATTTTCCTGTACTATTCCAGTGATAGAAAACCGAAATTCTATACGGCTTTTTGGGTCGAAAGCATACCCATTTTCTGGCTGTTTGTGCTGATGTTGCTTACCTGATCAGATTTGTTTCGCATCGAAGTCGGTCAGCACGTATTGTGTGGCTACCATCGCAAGCAAGGCTAAATGGAAACACAATGCTTTTTTGTCTTTTCGGAACGGTTTGGCAAACGACATCATTGCCAAAGAGCTAAGCGTCGCAACATCCATTTTTTGATGCGTTTTCATCGACATTACATTGCTTAATCCAAATGGTGTGTCGGTAAGGCTGTTTACAGTCAGTATATTGGTCGCCACACCGGCGTAAGCTTTGATGGCAGATTTTTCAAGTTTAAATGCAGCAGGTAACGTTGCAAGCATACCAGCGACGCCATAATCGAGGATCGCGTGAAGCTTGGGTGAAATTGGCTTTTTCATATTGTAAACTTTTGATTAAAGAATTGACTGAAGCTACGACTAATATTAAAATTGCTGTTTACAATATCTGCAGGTACTTTTATAATTCTGTAAAGTGCTTTCGCCCTCACTTTTAACTTTAATTTATTCCGACACGATTCCTCAATCGGGATATAGCTCGTACTTTTAAATAAAAAAGCTATGGGACTGTTTACATTTATCAAAGGAGTCGGAAAAAAGATTTTCGGCAGTAAAGAAGAATCTGCTCCGCCGGAGGAAAAATCAACCTTGAAAGCAAGCGCATTGCTCAATTATGTCAAAGGTTTGGGACTCCCGTACCAAAAGATCACGATTATCCTTCGCGGAGACGATGTCGTGCTTCAGGGTGAGGTTGATAAACAGGCTGATTCCGAAAAGATCGTTTTGGCCGTCGGGAATGTTGAAGGTGTCGACAAGGTATATAATGAGATGAAAGTTGTAACACCTGAGCCCGAAGCCAGATATCATACAGTCGCGGAAGGTGATTGGCTGTCAAAGCTCGCGCAGAAATATTATGGCGATGCCAATAAGTATAATGTCATTTTTGAAGCCAACAAACCGATGCTGAAAGATCCGGATGAGATTTATCCTGGACAGGTTTTGAGGATTCCGAATTTGTAGAAGTCAGGAGGACAGAAGCAAGAAGAAAGAAGCGCGAGCGATCCTAAAACCGATATCCGAGATTCAGGTCGCCACGAAACAGGAAATCCGGTGCTTCCATTCCGCCGCCGATCGTACGTCCGCCGCCAACCAATATCTCAAAAACAAAACCCGTACGGTTGATCCACTTTTTACCAAGGGAAATTCCGACTGCGCCACAGCTGTATTCGGCTTCAACATTATCGCTGTTCCATTCGTGCTCGCCAGTTGAATATTTTGCGAATCCTTCGACAAAGAAACCTTGCGCTCCATATTCCCTGGATTCCTGAAAATAAAAACGCGCAAAAGGTGTAATGGAAAAATCTTCCGGGTAATCATTTCCCGTATCAAAGTTTGCCAAAACCGATGTTCCGAAAGTGAAATCTGAATTCTTGATGTATTCATAAGTTCCTTCGAGGATCGGGCCCGCGAGCAGTTTGACTGCACCAACTTTGACTTCGTGCTTTCGGTCTTCGATTGCGCGTCGTTCATCATCCTGCGCTGATAGTGTTCCGGCTAAGAGAAAAATTAGGAAACAGAGTTTTTTCATGATCACGCGGTGGTATTGAGCATTTGCCAAAGTTTATCTTTTAACTCAGTCAGTCCCTGTTGTGCAACGGACGATATGAACATATAAGGAACGCCTTTCAAAGACCTGTCGAGGTCTTTTTGCATTTCAGCTTTCAATTCATCGTCGAGCATGTCCGATTTCGAGATCACAAGCAGCCGTTCCTTGTCGAGCATTTCAGGGTTGTACTGTTCGAGTTCGCTGAGCAAGATATCATATTCCTTTTTGATATCGGGCGAATCGGCGGGAACTAAAAATAAAAGCGTCGAATTTCTCTCGATATGACGCAGGAAATAATGCCCAAGCCCTTTTCCTTCCGCAGCGCCTTCAATGATTCCCGGAATGTCGGCAATCACGAAGGATCTGAAATCGCGATACGAAACGATTCCGAGATTCGGCTTTAGTGTCGTAAACGGATAATCGGCAATCTTTGGCTTTGCCGAGGTCAGCACCGAAAGCAACGTTGATTTGCCCGCGTTTGGAAAACCTACGAGTCCGACATCGGCAAGTACTTTGAGCTCAAGAACGATGTCTTTTTCTTCAAGCGGCAGTCCCGGCTGCGCATAACGCGGCGTCTGGTTTGTCGAACTTCTGAAATGCCAGTTCCCGAGTCCGCCTTTCCCGCCTTTGGCTACGATCTTCTTTTCGCCGTGTTCTGTGATTTCAAAAAGGACCTCATTGGTTTCCTTGTCGCGGACAACCGTTCCTAGCGGAACTTCGATAAATTTATCTTCGCCATCGGCTCCGGTCGAACGATCGCTTCCACCGTCGCCTCCATGGCCGGCTTTGACATGACGCGCGAATTTCAGGTGAAACAATGTCCACAATTCTTTATTGCCAACCAGGAAAACGTGCCCGCCACGACCGCCATCGCCGCCGTCAGGACCACCTTTTTCGATGAATTTTTCGCGATGAAGGTGCGTTGATCCTTTTCCTCCTTTTCCGGAAGAGACATATATTTTTACGTAATCGACGAAATTGCCTTCAGTCATGGGAGGATTCCAGATTTAAGATTCTAGATTGTGATTTAGGATTTAGCGGCCGCGAACTGTCTGGCTGCTTCCTCCGATTTAAAATTTATAATTCAGCATTCAAAATTACCTGTAAGCCTAGCCCTGATGGGAGCGGCAGCCTTTGCAGGCGTTCTTGAGCCGCAAAGCTATAGCGTACAGCAGGAAAATGCTCCTTAAAATTATTAACTATTAATTGGTTATTAATTAAAGCGGTTCCTGATTGTCATTGTCGAGTGAACGCACCAAAACCTTGTCGATCTTTGCGCCATCCATGTCGATTACTTCCATTTCAAATCGGTTCCACTGCAGTTTCTGGCCTTCTTTCGGGATGAACGATAATTCGGTCATGATGAGTCCGCTGACGGTGGTAACATCATAATCATTGATCAGGTCGTCGAGCTCGAAATATGTCAGAAAGTCGTGGAGCGAATAATGCCCGTCGACCATCCACGTTCCGTCTTCGCGCTGTACAAGCTGAAATTCATCCTTATAAAATTCGGATGCATCGCCTACAAGCGCTTCCAATATGTCATTCAGCGTGATGATCCCTTGAAAATCGCCGTATTCGTCAGACACGAATGCATAATGGATCCCGCTTTTCTTAAAATTCTCGAGCGCTTTATACGCAGTCGTCTGCTCCATGATAAACGGCGCCTCGGTCATGATATCCGCGAGGTTGAAATCCTCATTCTCAAAATTCGCAAATATGCTTTTCATGTTGACGACCCCCAGAATATCATCGTAATTCTCACCATAAACCGGATATACGGAATGGAGTTCCTTGAGCATCAGCTCGCGCACAAGGTTTTTATTGGCAGTCAATGGCAGGAAAACAACGTATTTCTTATGCGTCATCAGCGAGTTGACTTTCCTATCGCCGATATGGAAAACGCGTTCCACGATATCCTGTTCGATCTCCTGGACTTCGCCGCCTTCAGTTCCTTCTTTGATGATGGCTTTGATTTCTTCTTCGGTAATTTTTCCGTCGGCGGAAGGTTTGATCATCAGGATTTTTAGCAGTCCTTCGGTGGAAACGGTCAGCAACCAGACAAATGGCGCCGCCACAACCGATACGAATTTCATCGGCAGCGATGTCAGTTTCGCGATCGATTCAGGATAGTTCAACCCGATACGTTTCGGCAGCAGTTCGCCAAGCACCAGGGAAAAAAACGTCAGGACGACGACGACGGTTCCAACTGCAAGCGAATCTGCATATGGCTTAAAAGTTTCGTACGACAAAAAGAAGCCACGCACATCGTCGGTGATCTTATTGCCCGAAAAGATACCGGTTAAAATCCCGATCAGCGTGATCCCGATCTGGACCGTAGATAAGAATTTGTTTGGGGAATTGGCAAGCTCAAGAGCCGTCTGTGCGCCGCGATGTCCTTTTTTGGCAGCATTTTCAAGCCTGGTCTTTCGCGATGATATCAACGCGATCTCCGACATCGAAAAAAGCCCGTTTATGATAATAAGAAAAAATATTAAGAGTATTTCCATGTGTAAGGGCTACAGCCTTTCGATTACGGTGCTGAGGCGATCCGTAATTTCGGCGATCGAGCCAATCCCGTTGACAGGGTAGAATTTATTTTGGTTCGTATAATAATCGATCAGCGGCGCTGTCTTTTCATTGTATTCCTGATAGCGGTGCCGGATTTTTTCTTCATCCTGGTCGTCCGGGCGGCCGCTTGTTTTCCCGCGTTCCAATAACCTTTGGACAAGCACATTGTCGTCTGCTTCGAGCGCGATCGTTGCGGTTACATTCCAGCCTTTCTTCGCCAGGAAATTGTCGAGTGCCTCGGCTTGCGCGATCGTTCTCGGAAAACCGTCGAAAAGGAATCCGCTCGTATTTTGTGATTTGCCGACTTCGGCTTCAAGCATGTCTATCGTCAGCGAATCCGGGACAAGGTCTCCATTGTCCATATATTCTTTGGCTTTGCGGCCTAACTCCGTGTCGTTCTTCAAATTGTAACGGAAGACATCTCCCGTTGAAATATGTGTAAGGTTGTATTTTGTTTTCAAAAATTCCGCCTGGGTGCCTTTTCCTGCACCGGGCTTTCCAAAAAGGACGATGTTGATCATTAATGACAAGGTTATCTGAGTTGGTAAACTTCGGGTAAATTGCGTCCGAGGCCATCGTAATCGAGGCCAAATCCGACGATGAATTTGTTGGGTATGCGTATTCCGACGTAGTCGATCTTAATGTCTTTGGTATAAGCATCAGGCTTGAAGAACAACGTCGCGATCTTGAAACTTTTGACGTTTTGACGCTTGAACATGTCCTTCAGACCTTCGAGCGTATTGCCGGTATCGACGATGTCTTCGATCACGACCACGCTGCGTCCCGACAGGTCCTGGTTGATGCCGATCAGCTGCTTGATCTCGTGGGTTGAAGACGTGCCTTCATAAGAGGACAGTTTGACAAAACTGACTTCGCACGGTTTTTTGTAATGTTTCATGAAATCGGAAACGACCATGAACGCGCCGTTAAGAATTCCGACAAATACTGGAACCTCTTCGCCAAAATCGGCCTCAACCTGCTCGGCCATCTTTGCAATGGCAAAATCGATTTCTTCGGCTGAGATGAAAGGTACGAATTCCTTATCGTGAAGTTGTATCACTTTCGTTGTTATAAGTTGCAAATATACTGAAACATAAAATTACTTATTAAGTGATTTTCAAGCTTGTTAAAATAATTTTAATATTAAAGAAACCGTCTCAGGGACGATCATTTATAGGTAAATTCAGGCATGTTTAAACTTTTGGCAATCGCTGTTTTTGTGTGTATTGCGCATCGATTTTATGCGCAGGACGATCCGCCCGAACAGCTTCGGGAAGTAATGATCAGCGGCTATCATTTCAACGACAGCCTGATGCGTGCGCCCGGATCGATCGGGATACTCACCGAAACCGGCCTTTCGGGAAACAATCAAACTGATATTTCACAGTCCATAAATACAATACCGGGCATTTTGATGCAGTCGGGCGCGCTCAATACCAACCGCATTTCAATTCGCGGGATTGGCGCGCGGACACCATTTGGCACCAATAAGATCCGCGCATTTTATGGAAGCATTCCGCTTACCTCCGGCGACAGTGAGACGACGATCGAAGACCTGAACATTGAGAACATTTCCGCGATCGAAGTAATTCGGGGCCCGCTGTCGAGTCGTTATGGCGCAGGATTGGGCGGCGCGATAATCATTTCACCGAAGTTCGCCTCCGACGACAGGATCAGCATTTCGAATGTTTACGGATCATTCGGATTGATGAAGTCCAATGTATCTATTGATCTTAAAAACAGATCATCTGCACATCGTATCAATTATCACAAACTCGAATCCGATGGGTGGCGTGAAAACAGTGCATATGATCGTGAGTCGGTCATGGTTTCGGGCGAATTGTTTCGAAAGGAAGAAAGGAGGCTTACTTATCTCGCGGGATATACGTCGATGAAAGCTTTCATCCCAAGTTCGGTTACGCGGGAATCGTTTGATAACGATCCGCAGGCCGCAGCGCCGACGTGGCTCGCATCAAAGGGATTTGAGGAATATTGGACTTTCATTGCCGGATTGGCGTACGACTTTACTATCGGAAATTTTGAGAACAGCACGTCCATTTTCGCAAATTTCAAAGACAGCAATGAACCGAGGCCATTCGACATTTTAAAGCAGGACACACATGGTTTTGGCGCGAGGACGCAATTCAAGGATGATTTCAAATTTTTCGGCAAAGATGCGCAATTGCTTTTTGGTGCCGAATATTTCCGCGACAGGATGGAGGCGGTGACTTTCGAGAATCTGTATCTGGAGAATCCAGGCAACGGAAGCCTTCAGGGTGAACGGTTATCTGATGTGAATCAGATCCGGACATTGGTCAACGGATTCGCGCAGTTAAAAATGTCAATTACAGGAAAATTTGGGCTTCAGGCCGGAATGAACATCAATAAAACAACGTTTAGTATTGAGAATGAATTTCCGGTTTCATCTACGCAAAATTATGGTTACGATGCAATCTTCTCACCTCAATTATCGCTGTTGTATAATCCGACCGATCGATTGATGGGTTATGTTTCGGCCAGCCATGGATTTTCAATGCCTGCGATCGAGGAGACGCTGACCGAATCAGGGCAGATCAATACCAGTATCAAACCCGAAAACGGATATAATCTTGAGGTCGGCACAAGATATTATTTTTCAGAGCGGAGGTATTTCCTCCAGGTTTCTGCCTATGCGATGAAAATCAGAGACTTGCTTGTCGCACGGCGTGTTGATGATGATCAGTATGTTGGAGCAAATGCCGGAAGGACTTTCCATCGTGGAGTTGAAGCCGAGTTGAACGGTAATTTGCCTGTCGCGGATCGAATTTCGATCAATGGCTATCTGTCAGTTTCACTCGGCAAATTTACTTTTGATAAATTCGTCGATCGCGAAAACGACTATTCGGGCCATTCGCTGCCGGGCGTTCCCGAATCGATGGCCGCAACAGGCATTACATTTCATTGTCGCGGATTTTATGTGGCAGCCGATCTTACTTTTGTCGATTCGATGCCAATGAATGATTCAAATTTGGAGTCGAACGATTCATATCGGCTTGTCAATCTAAAAGCCGGATACCGGTATCGGTTTTTCAGGAACTTCAGCGGTCATTTCTCTACGGGCATCAACAATCTTTTTGATGAAAGATATGCGTCGATGATATTGGTCAATGCGACGGGATTCGATGGTGCCCAGCCGCGATTTTATTATCCGGGGCTGCCGCTGCATGTTTATGTGAATTTCGGATTTGAATTTCGGCTCCGCTGATTTGTGGAGAATTTTTATCTTTGGGTCATTGAATGATAATTTCGGTCTTCGCATGCGTTCCCGATTTTTTCGTAATACGCTAACATGCATACAATCAGGCCAGAATCACTTCGTGAGGAATTATTTGCACACATTTTAAAAGTCAGTACCGCCGCCTCACATGAAGCGCTCGAATCGGCGCAGCTCTCAAAAGATATCGTATCGCCCATCTTAATTGCAGGTCGGTATGCCGATTACCTCCGCGCAATGCACACCGTAGTTTCCGACGTTGAAAACCGTATTTTCCCGATGGTCGCTCAGGTAGTTCCGGATCTGGAGTATCGGCGCAAAGCCGACAGGATCGCGAGCGATTTAAAAAGCCTTGGCAGTGTAGTGCCGCCTGGCGTGGAATTGTTCGGACATATTCATTCTGAAGCGTTCGCACTCGGGATTTTCTACGTGGTTGAAGGTAGCGTTCTTGGCGGACGATACATCCTGCAGAACATCAAAACAGCCTTGCCGGGCGCAGGCATCTCCTATTTCGAGGGTTATGGCAACGCGACGGGACAGATGTGGAAATCATTTGTCCATGCGCTGAATCAATATGCAGACTCTGACGATGTCCGCGAAACGGTTATCCGCGGGGCAGACCATGCTTTTAAAACAATCCACGCATATTTTGATACGTACGAATGACCAAACTGCGCGACATTGTAAACCGTGACCTCGTAAACCTTGCCAATTGCGAGCACGAACCGATACACATTCCGGGAAGCATTCAGCCACATGGTTTCCTCCTTGCCTTTGATGCGTCAACGCGGCAGATTATTTTTTGCAGTGCGAACTGCGTGGATTTTACCGGCATTACAGCGGCTGAATTATTGGGTCGGCGTTTTGAAGATGTTTTCGGTGAAGAGAAGAGGCTCGCTTTGCGGAAGTTCGTCGATAATAATGAGATCGGGGCCTTTTCACCCATTGCCATTGAACTCGCAGGACAAAACTATCAGTGCCTTATCCATCTGAACCCGGACAACGTATATATTACGGAATTTGAGCCTGATCAATCGGATACAAAAAGAATTGCAGATGTGTATACCCAGACCGCGCAGTTCGTGTCCTATCTGAACAATACACACGGACTCCAGGATTTGTGCGACCAGGTTGCAAAAGGTACACGTACGATTACAGGATACGACCGCGTGATGGTTTACCGCTTCGACAAGGAATACAACGGTGAGGTTTTTGCCGAGGCGCGCCGCGACGATCTCGAGCCTTTCCTGGGGCTTCATTATCCGCATTCGGATATTCCGGTTCAGGCGCGTGAACTCTACATGCGCAACCTGTTGCGGCTTATTTCCGACATCAATTACACTCCGGTTCGCATTCTAACGACAGACGACGGAACCGATAAAAATCTTGACCTGAGCCTTTCGGCACTTCGAAGCACGTCGCCAATTCACGTCGAATATCTCCGAAACATGGGTGTCGGCGCCACACTGACGATTTCTTTGCTTCACCGTGGACGATTATGGGGACTCATCGCGTGCCATCATTATTCACCGAAGAATATTTCTCCCGAAATCCGGCTGGCGGCACAGCTCCAGGGGCAATTCATCACGTCACAAATCGACATACGGCAGGCAAATGAAGAATATGAGATTTCGAGGAAAGTCAACATTGCGCTCAACAAACTCAATGCGGTAAATTATCCGCCCGTCCTCGAGTCGATTAAAGTTTTGTCGGCGATGCCCGAAATGCTGCAAGTATGCAATGCCGCGGGATTGTCGATCCAACTCGACGGGAAAGTATATAAAAAGGGTTTATCGCCGGCTTCAGATGCAGATATCCTGCGGTTGTCGGACGCCATGTTGGCGCAAAGCGGTGATTCATCATTTTCAACCGACAAGCTGATCAACTATGTTCCCGAATTGCAGCTGGTATGCAGAACGGTAGCGGGTATCATATTTCATTCCCTGGGCAACGGGAACAGCATCATCTGGTATCGTCCGGAATCACTGTTGGAAGTACATTGGGCGGGCGATCCTGAAAAGGCGATCATCAAGGATCAAAACGGGCTTCATCCCAGGAATTCGTTCAATTTGTGGAAGCAGATCGTCAAATGCCGAAGCAAGGACTGGCTTCAGCCCGAACTCCACGCGGCGGCGAATTATGCCAACACGCTTTCGCGGCAGATCAATTATCTGATGCTAAGCCGCGAGGAAGAGCGTTACCGCGGTTTATCGGAAACCCTGCGTGCGGCCAATGCGGAGTTGGAAAACATCAATTGGATCACGACTCACGACATTCAGGAACCGTTGCGGAAAATCCAACTGATATGTTCACGGCTGCTGTTATATCAGGACAACTGGCAATCGATCGATTTCCTGAAGGAAGTCAGGCGGATCCACTCATCGGCCAATCGGATGCAGACGCTTTTGCACGATATTTTACATTATACAAGGATTCGTGGAGAAGATCAGGCATTCGAAACGGTCGACCTCAATATCATCCTTGACGAGGTTTGCAGTGACCTTGATGAAATGATTGTCGAAAGCAACGCAGTCATCGGTCACGAAACGCTGCCCGCGGTTTCGGGGATACCATTTTTGTTGAAACAATTGTTTTCGAACATTATTCAGAATTCGATTAAATATTCATATCCCGACAGGCCGCCACGCATCACGATCGAGAACGGGAAGCAAACACAAAGAAAATTTGGACAGCAGTGTTCGGTGATCCGGTTTTCAGACAATGGAATGGGCTTCGAGCCTGAATACTCCGAATCTATCTTCAGCATCTTTAAGAAACTGCACAGCCATCTTGAGTATCATGGTTCCGGAATCGGACTTGCCTTGTGCCGTAAAATCATGCAAATGCATGGCGGATCGATTATCGCAGACGGCATTCCTGGCCAGGGCGCAGTTTTTACCGTGTACTTTCCCTGTGAAACCTCTTGATCCATTTTACCATAACATTGGCAGATCCCGCGGTGCTGAATGCGTAAATTTATAGGTCTAAAAAATCTATGAAATGGAATCAACAGAAAAAAATTACAGCCGCGACGGAATGCGTGAAGGCGATCCGGGATCGATAAACAGCAATGATTTCAACCGCAAAACACCTGACAAAAATGTCTCGGAAACCGATCCGCTCCGCGCAGAGGAAAGTGACCATGGCCGTTACGTCAGCCAGAAACCGGATACAGAAAATCTCGACCAGCATATCTCGCAGATCGACGAAGGCACGAAGAAAATGCTCGACGACGAAAGTGCAAAGGCAGCGGAGAAAGGTGTGTGATGCGGTCATGGACCTGAACTTTTACTATTGATTTTGCCCGCGGATCTCACAGCAATCTGCGGGTTTTGCTTTTTAGTCAAAATCTGACGAAGGTCATTTTTTGCATCGGCGTATAGTGCAGACCTTTGCACCCAACTCAAAGTGATATCCCATGTTCAAATATGTTTCTGCGCAGGAAGCCGTCAAACAAATAAAATCAGGTTCACGCGTATATTTACAGGCGGCTGCGGCGGCACCGTCAATTTTAAGTTCTGCCCTGGCCGAACGCGCATCGGAACTTAAAGACGTCGAAATCTGCCATCTTCACACCGAAGGCCCGGCCGCATATGCCGATCCTGCGCTTTCAGGTTCATTCCACGTCAATTCATTCTTTATCGGCAAAAATGTCCGTCACACCCTTGCAGCAGGAAACGGCTCATATACTCCTGTTTTTCTGAGCGAACTCCCACACCTTTTCCGGAAGCAGGTTTTAAAGCTTGACGCCGTATTTGTCCATGTATCGCCTCCTGATCAGCACGGGTATTGTTCACTTGGAGTTTCGGTTGAAGCAGCTGTTGCGGCAATCGAAAATGCCACGACGGTAATTGCACAGGTCAACCCGCGAATGCCACGTACATTTGGCGACGGGATCATTCACGTCTCAAAGATCGATTTTCTTGTAGATGTCGATATTCCAATTTTTGCCCACGAGATGCCGGCAATTTCCGAAACGGAGAATAAGATCGGAAAATATATCGCATCACTTATTGACGACCAGTCGACCTTGCAGATGGGAATCGGTTCAATACCAAATGCCGCATTGGCAAATCTGAAGAATCACAAAGACCTCGGGCTTCATACCGAGATGTTTTCGGATGGCGTAATCGACCTGATCGAAAGCGGCGTAATCACAGGAAAATATAAGGGAACGGGAAAAGGACGCGCACTGGCGACATTCCTCAACGGCTCACAGCGGCTTTATGATTTTGTCGATAACAATCCATTCATTGACATGCGCGAATCATCGTTTGTAAATGATACGGCCGTCATCCGTCGGAATCCTAAAATGGTAGCGATCAATTCAGCAATCGAGGTCGACATAACAGGCCAGGTCTGCGCCGATTCAATAGGTCCCAAAATGTTTTCCGGTGTCGGCGGGCAGATGGATTTCATCCGCGGCGCATCGCTGAGTCCGGGTGGTAAAGCGATCATCGCGCTTCCGTCGATCACAAAAAATGGAGAGAGCAGGATTGTGCCTTTCCTTAAAAAGGGAGCGGGCGTTGTTACAACCCGTTCACATGTGCAATATGTGATTACCGAATACGGCATCGCAGATCTTTATGGAAAAACCCTGAAGCAGCGTGCCAAAGCGCTCATCGATATTGCACATCCCGAACACCGCGACCGCATCGAGACCGAATATCGGACAACGGCCGGGACCATGTGGTAGATCCAATAATTTCCTTTTAACAGATTCGATGACGAATGTCATTTTTCAAGTCATGCGCTTAAACAACCTTTGCGTAGGCTGAATACATACGATTATGAAAACTATTGAAAAAACTTTGCAGGCTGCGATCAATAACGATGCTATCCTCGTCGGATGTGAGATAACCGTAAGCATTAATGGGAATGAAGCCATTTTGATCGGGCGTGTCGACCAGTATTTGAAAAAGGAGATTGCATGCAACATCGCGCGCGCTTTTCCGGGTGTAGTGCGTGTGATCGAACGGCTTGATGTGCATTTCGATCCGGCGAACAAAGTGAATGACCAGGAAATACGGTTATTCGTTTTCGAAATCCTTGAACGCAATCTCGGTGAAGCGTATCAGAATCTGACAGTGACAGTCCAGGACGGTGTAGTCGAGCTAAAAGGTTCGCTCAAATGGAATTATCAAAAGGATCTTGCAGCCGAATGCATTGTTGGCGTCCGCGGCCTGCGCGACATCATCAATCTGATTATGGTAGCGCCGATTTCCGAAGAGACATTATTAAAAAACAGGATCAGGCGTTCAATCAGTGTCCTGACCAGTAAAAATGTCAATGTTGAAGTAATTGGAAATATCGTTACGATCACGGGGTCTGTCCCGTCACAACTCGACAAGGATGCGATTGCCCGCATTGTTGAATACACATCAGGTGTCAATCAATTGCAAAACGACCTGCTCGTCGCAGATGCCTAATTTTTAAGCCTGTCGAGTTTTACTTCTTCGAGGATTGTAATCACACTGCCTTTTTTAGAGATCAGGCCTTCGGATTTGAAATCTGTCAAAGTACGGCTGACCGTCTCCGGCGCTGTTCCCGACAGCGCGGCGAGATCGTCACGTGTGATACTGATCTCTTTTCCTTTATTGTGCTGGTTGTAAACCCGAATGATCGCGTCGGCAATGCGTTTGCGGACCGACTGATAGGCCATTTGTATCAGATGATTTTCCTTTTCACGGATTTCATTTGACAAAATCCTGATAAATTTCCCGGCGACGTCGGGATATAGATTGATCAATCCTTCAAACTGGTCTTTGGGGAAAAATATCAATTCGGAATCCGTAAGCGCCGTCGCAGTATCCGTAAAAAGTTCATTTGAAAAAAGCGCGTTGATCCCGATGAAGCTGTCGGCATCAAACATTCCAGTAATAAATTCACGGCCGTCCTCGGTCATTTTGACCGTTTTGACTTTCCCCGATATCAAAAGGTAAACTCCGGTCGCGCGGTCACCTTCATGGTAGATGTCCTGATTCTTTTTGAAGGTGCGCAGTTTTCGGTCTTCGATGATCTTCTTCAGCTCTTCAAGCCCGCTTTTCTTTTCAACAAGTTTTTCGATGCTTTCCATCGCCTTGCTGTAGAACTTGCTCTGGCTCTCCTTTTTTCGAAGACGCGTTTCGATGGCATTCAAGAGTTCGGTATCATCGAACGGTTTTGTCAGGTAATCGTCGGCGCCCATGTCCATTCCGCGGCGAATATCCGGACGTTCCGATTTTGCGGTGATGAATATAAACGGGATCATCCGCGTTGCCTCGTGCTTTTGAAGCTCTTCAAGCACGCCATATCCGTCCATTTCAGGCATCATGATATCGCTGAGGATCAGATCGGGTTTGTGTTTGCGCGCGAGTTCAACGCCAACTTTTCCGTTTTCGGCGGCATATGCCCGGTAACCTGAAAGTCCGAGGATCTCAACTACGTTTTCGCGAATATCGATATTATCTTCAATGATCAGTATCTTGGTCATTTTGTGGGAATGTTAGGGTAAAGATTGTTTGTCCGGGTTCACTGCTGAATTCGATCCTGCCGTTCATCAGGCCGACATACCTCGAGACAATGTTCAGTCCGAGGCCGGTTCCGGGAATATTCATTGTGTTGGCTGCGCGGAAAAATGCTTCGAATAGGCTGTTTTGGTCGGCTTCGGGAATTCCGATGCCACGGTCGGTGACGCGAATTTCGAAAGATGTCGGAGCCCGTTTGGAAACGATGTTAATGATGCCTTCATCTGAATATTTGATCGAATTCGTCACAAGGTTGATAATGCAGTTTTTCAAAAGGTTTGGATCCGTGGATGCGGTTTCCATGCCTTCATGACGATAATCAAGCTGTTGACCCGGTTTTGAAAGCATTTGCATTTCTTCGACGATTTCGGTGCAGAACTTCGCGATGTCGATATCGCTGTAATGCGTTTCGACTTTCCCTGCTTCGAGTTTTTCGAGGTACAGGAAATCGCTGAGGATCGATGTCAGGCTCGCGACTGAATTTTTAATCTTTTGAACATGTTTATTGATCTCCGGGCTGCTGAACGGTTCCGAATATTTTCCGATCAATGATGCCGAAAGCTGCACCGTATTCAGAGGCGTCCTGAATTCATGCGAAGCCATCGATACGAACCGGCTCTTGAGTTTGCTCAGTTCCTTTTCGCGCTCCAGAAGCCCGCTCAGTTTTTCCTTTGCTAATTCAAGGTCTTTGATCGTAGTGTTTAATGATTGCGTGCGGATTTCGACGAGCTCCTCAAGATGTGAGGCATAATCGCGGAGCCGTTCTTCGTAGACTTTCTGTTGTGAAAGGTCGTGGATGAAGCCGACGTAAAACTTAGCTTCTGAAGTTTTAACTTCACTGACTCCAAGAATGAGCGGGAATGTCGAGCCGTCTTTCCGCAGTCCCGTGACCTCGCGGCCGATGCCAATGATTCGCCTCTTTCCGGTATCCTTATATCGCTGAAGATAATAATCGTGCTGGATGCTGTCGGGTGGCGGCATCAGCATCGATACATTTCGGCCGATGACTTCATCCGGAACATATCCGAAGAGTTTGCTGGCAGACGGATTGAAACTTTGAATGATCCCGCGCTCGTCGATTGTGATGATCCCATCGATCGCGTTTTGGATAAAGGCACTTAATAAATCGGAGTCTTTCATATTGATCGGGCAGATTTCAAATATAAGAAATCACAACATTACGTTTCGGCAAAATCGGCATTTTAAGTTATCTTTGTGCAAACCCGAATTCATGGATTATTTCTCATCCGGTTTTACCCTCGGCATACTTGGCGGCGGCCAGCTTGGCAAGATGCTGCTGACGGAAACGCGGAAATTCGACATACAAACAATAGTTCTCGATCCCAGCGAAGATGCGCCATGCGCGATCGCGTGCAACAGGTTCTACCAAGGCAGCCTGATGGATTACGACAAGGTTTATGAATTTGGCAAAATGGCCGATGTGCTGACGTTTGAGATCGAACACGTCAATGTCGACGCGCTTGAAAAGCTCGAATCGGAAGGCGTCAAAGTATATCCATCGGCAAAGACGCTAAAGCTGATCCAGGACAAAGGAACCCAAAAGGATTTTTATGCGGAAAATAATATTTCCACTGCAAAATATGTCCGTTTTAACGGAATTGAACAGTTTAAACAAGCCGTCGAAGACAATCAACTGGATTTACCGCTGATCTGGAAAAGCACGCGTTTCGGCTACGATGGCAACGGCGTGAAAGTCATCCGTGAAAAATCCGACCTGATCTCACTCCCGGACGTCGAATGCATCGCCGAACAAATGATCGATTTCAAGATGGAACTCGCCGTAATCGTAGCGAGGAATCCATCAGGTGAAAGCCATGCATATCCTGTTGTGGAAATGGAATTCCATCCCGAAGCCAATCAGGTCGAATATGTAATATGTCCGGCGCGAATCGACGAGTCGATTTCAAATAAAGCCATGAGAACGGCATTGGATGTTTCCGGGAAATTCCGCCATGTCGGATTGCTCGCCGTCGAGATGTTCCTGACGCACGACAATGAGATCCTTGTGAATGAAGTCGCACCACGTCCGCATAATTCCGGACACTATTCGATCGAAGGAAGTTATACGTCGCAATTCGAGCAGCATCTGCGTGCGATCCTGGACCTTCCGCTCGGAGAGACTAAAAGCAAAGCCGCGGGGATCATGGTAAACCTTGTCGGCGAGGAAGGGCATTCGGGAAACGTAATCTATCAGAACATCGAAAAGATCATGGCAATTCCGGGTGTTACACCGCATATCTATGGAAAAAAACAAACACGGCCATTCCGCAAAATGGGACACGTTACGATCATCAATGAAGATATTTCCGAAGCGCGGAAAATCGCGGAGCAGGTCAAGAATACGATCAAGGTAGTCACTAATTGATAATTGACAGGTGACTGGTCAATTATAAAATATCAAACCCAACATTTGAATGAAAGTAGCAATTATCATGGGCAGCATATCCGATCTGACGATCATGCAGGAAGCGATCGACATCCTCGGATCGTTTGGGATTGAAACCGAAACGGATATTGTTTCCGCGCACCGCACGCCCGAAAAATTGTTCGATTTTGCGAAGAACGCACACAATCGGGGGATTTCGGTAATCATTGCCGGAGCGGGTGGCGCCGCGCATCTTCCCGGAATGGTCGCTTCAATGTCGCCTTTGCCCGTAATTGGCGTCCCGGTAAAATCGCGCAATTCGATCGACGGTTGGGACAGCGTGCTGTCGATCCTGCAAATGCCCGCAGGTGTTCCGGTGGCGACCGTCGCGCTCGATGGAGCGAAGAATGCCGGAATCCTTGCGGCACAGATCATCGGATGTCACGACAAAGCAGTTCAGGAAAAGGTCATCGCCTACAAAAATGAACTTGGACGGGCAGTCGATCAAGCGTCATCAAAATTAAAAGAGTAAAGTTTTTCAGGAGCCGGGAACCCGTTTTCCGCTATATCTCCGCCTAACAAAAACTACGGCTGAAGCCTTGTTTTTATAAGCCGGAGGATGCCGCTTCAACCGGGGCTAGGATTTCTCCTTCATTCAAGATTTTCCGCCGCGCTTCATACAATTCGGCTGCGCCTCGGGTCAACATTCAACATTCAAAATTCAAAATTCAACATTCCCCCATGTTACTGACACAACAATTCAACACCAAACACGATACCGCGCCATTTTCACAAATAAAAACGGAAGATTTCAAACCGGCTTTTGTCGAAGCGATCGGGATGGCACGTAAGGAGATTGATTCAATCATTGGAAATCAGGAGACGCCGACATTTGAAAATACTATCGAAGCACTCGATTTCGCAGGTGAGCGCCTTGATAGGCTTTCAAATATTTTCTTTAACCTCAATTCAGCCGAAACCAGCGATGAGATCCAAAAGATCGCACAGGAAGTTTCACCGATGCTCACGGCTTTCGGAAACGATATTACGCTTAACGCCGACTTGTTTGCGAAAGTGAAATCAGTATTCGAACAAAAGGAGCTGACCCTCACTGCCGAACAACAGATGCTGCTCGACAAGAAGTTCAAAAATTTCAGTCGGAATGGCGCTTTGCTCGCCGACGACAAAAAACAGCGCCTTCGCGAGATCGATGAGGAACTCGTTAAATTAAAACTGACGTTCGGCGAAAATGTGCTGGCCGAAACAAACAGCTACGAACTTCATCTGACCAGCGAAAACGATCTTCGCGGACTGCCCGAAGGCACGATCGAAGCCGCCGCGCTTACGGCCAAATCCCGCGGAAAAGACGGCTGGGTCTTTACACTCGATCATCCGAGTTATATTCCGTTCGTCACTTATGCCGACAACCGCGAACTCCGAAAAGAACTGACGATTGCTGCAGGTAAAAAGGCGTTTCAGGGAAATGAATACGACAACCGCGAGAATGTCAAACGCATTGCAAAACTTCGTCATGAACGCGCAAACCTGTTAGGTTACCAAACCCATTCGCATTTCGTGCTCGAGGAACGAATGGCTCAAAATCCGGAGAAAGTCAAGTCGTTTTTAAACGATCTGCTTGAAAAGGCAAAGCCCGCCGCGCATCGCGAATTTGAAGAACTTTCGAAATTTGCGAACGAACTCGACGGGTTAGATCAATTGCAAAAGTGGGATGGAGGCTATTATAGCGAAAAACTTCGTCAGAAATTATTCGAGCTTGATGATGAAAAACTAAAGCCGTATTTTAAACTGGAAAATGTTCTCGATGGCGCATTCGGTGTTGCCGACAGGCTGTTTGGAATTCGGTTTAAGGAGGTTTTCGATATCGACAAGTATCATGAGGATGTGCGGACTTTCGAAGTGCTTGATTTCGAGGATCAGCTCGTTTCGATCTTTTATGCGGATTTTTTTCCTCGCAAAGGCAAACGCAACGGCGCGTGGATGACATCGTTTAAACCGCAGTATCGGAAAGGCGTAATGAATGAGCGTCCGCATGTTTCGATCGTATGCAATTTCACCAAGCCGACTGAGACAAAGCCGTCGCTTCTGACGTTCAACGAAGTCACCACATTATTCCACGAATTTGGCCATGCACTGCACGGAATGCTCGCCAATACGACGTATCCGTCACTTTCCGGAACAAGCGTTTACTGGGATTTTGTTGAGCTTCCGAGCCAGATCATGGAAAATTGGTGCTACGAGCCCGAGGCACTGGCGTTGTTTGCCAAACATTATGAAACGGGCGAGGTGATCCCGCAGGTTTTCGTGGATAAGATCCGTGAGAGCGCCACTTTCCAGGAAGGCATCGCAACGATGCGGCAACTGAGTTTCGGATTGCTCGACATGGCGTATCATGCGCAGGATCCCGCGGGTATCGAAGATGTGAAAGCTTTCGAGGAAGCCGCTTTCGAACCGACTAAATTGTATCCCGATGTCGCCGAAAATTGCATGAGCGTATCATTTTCACATATTTTCCAGGGCGGATATTCATCGGGATATTACAGCTACAAATGGGCTGAGGTTTTGGATGCCGATGCATTCGAGTATTTTAAAGAGAACGGCATTTTCAATCGTGAGGTCGCCCAAAAGTTCGTCGACAACATCTTATCTAAAGGCGGCACCGAACATCCGATGACACTGTACAAAAGATTCCGCGGACAGGAACCGACGCCAGATGCACTGCTGAAGCGGGCGGGCCTGCTTTAGTTTTTAATGATTTTCACCGGTACGATACGATTGCGACATGTTGGCGAAAGTTACGCGGCTTATCGCGAGTCCTGTGATTTTAGGAGTATCGACCAAGTATTTTTTTTTGGCCGAAAGTTACTTTGAATGATAAATTGCGACAGGATCCCGATAGCTATCGGGAGCGGCATCCTTTTGCCAAACCTCGCAGGTTTTTAAAACCTGCGAGGTTTAAAGGGCAAAAGATACAGCGGATAGCCCGTTGTTCGCCCGAAGATCAAATGTTATAAGGCTGTTCGGGAAAATTATTATCTTCGCGGCGAATGTTAAACTTCGCGCTGCCTTGTAACATCTCAGGCGTTTGGCGCACTACTTAACCCGTAACTAATTTTATAATCTGATGAAGAAATTTATTTTATTCATTTCCATGTGTTTCGTGGCATTCCCCGTGAAAGCCGATGAAGGCATGTGGTTTTTGATGTTCATTGAAAGGCTCAACCACCGCGACATGCAGAAAATGGGTCTGCAGCTGACTGCGGAGGAAATTTACAGTATCAACAATCACAGTCTTAAGGATGCGATCGTCCAGTTCAACGGCGGCTGCACGGCGGAAATGATCTCAAAAGACGGTCTCGTGCTCACCAACCACCACTGTGGTTACGATGCGATTGCCGAGCTTTCATCTGCCGAGAAGAACTATCTTAAGAATGGCTATTGGGCAGAAAACCGCAAAGCGGAATTAAAGCCGAAATCATTGTATGTGCGCTTTTTCGTGCGCATGGATGATGTGACCAAAAGGATCTTGTCGAAAGTCAACGACAACATGACCGAAGCCGATCGGAACAAAGTGATACAGCAGGAAATTGCCTTGATCGAAAAGGAAAATAACGAAGGCGGGAAATACACTGTTTCCGTTCGTCCGTTTTTCCAGGGGAATGAATATTACTATTTTGTTTATCAGGATTTTACCGACGTCCGTTTTGTAGGCACACCGCCTGAAAGCATCGGAAAATTTGGTGGTGACACCGATAACTGGGAATGGCCTCGCCACACGGGCGACTTCTCGATGTTTCGCGTATACGCTGACAAGAATGGAAATCCGGCGGAATATTCACCGGATAATGTGCCATTGCAGCCGAAGCATTACCTGCCAATCTCATTGAAAGGCGTAAAAGAAAATGATTTCGCGATGATCCTTGGATATCCGGGCCGTACGAACCGCTGGATGCCTGCGGGCGGAATCGAGCAAAACGTCAAATATGCTTATCCTGCATGGGTGGAAGGTGCGAAAACCGGAATGGACGCGATGAAAGTGTATATGGATAAAGATGAAAGCATCAACCTTAAATACGCGTCGAAATATGCCAGAACGGCAAATTATTGGAAGAACCGTCAGGGGATGATCGACGCGCTCTCGAAGGCCAAGACCGCACAGACCAAAGCGGCGCAGGAAACAAAGTTCAACGACTGGGCAAATAAAGCAGAGAACAAAGCGAAATATGGAAATGTAATCTCAACGATCAACTCGTATTACGAACTGACAAATCTGAAAGCGCGCCACGATAATTACCTGAACCAACTGATGCGTACCGCTTCATATGGAGCAACTCCTTTTGTGCTTGGCAATGCAATGCTGGCCTATCTGAAAGAGAACGATGCAAAGCGCGCTGAGATCAAGCCTAAACTTGATGAGCAGATTGAAAATGCGTATGCGGAATTCCACGAGCCTCTGGAAAGAGACGTGTTTGCGGCACAATTGAAGTTATATTCGACCAAGGCTACCGAATACGGCCTTGCACCAATGGTGGCGGAATTGAAAGCAAAACACGGAAGCGATTTTAAAGCATATGTTGACGAGGCAGCTTCCGCAAGCATCTTCGCTTCCAGGGAATCGTTGATGAAATTTATGGCGAATCCAAACGCGGAGCGAATCCAGAACGATCCGCTTTATAAAATTTCAGGCGATCTGATCATGCAGCTTAGAAAGAAATCTGACGACGTCGCAAAAGCGGAAAACGATTTCTCAAAAGCCTTCCGTGACCTTGTTGCGGGATTGCGTGAATCGAAATTGAATCCGATCCAATATCCGGATGCGAACTCGACATTGAGGCTTACTTATGGAAAAGTACGCGCATTGCCGGCCGACAAGCGTAACGACGCGAAGATCAACAATTACACGACCATGACCGGAATGGTAAAGAAATACAAGAAAGGCGATCCTGAATTCGATTTGCCGGGACGACTGATGGAACTTCATTCCAAAAAGGATTATGGGCAGTATGCAGACAAGTCCGGATTCATGCCTGTGAATTTCCTTACCGACAACGATATTACGGGCGGTAACTCAGGTTCTCCTGTTTTGAACGGCAAAGGCGAGCTTATTGGCCTTGCATTCGACGGCAACATCGAAGCGATGGCAGGCGACGTGATTTTCGATCCGAATTTGCAGAGAACCATCAATGTGGACATCCGTTATGTGCTTTGGGTAATCGACAGATATGCCGGTGCAAAGCACATCATCGATGAGCTGACGATCAGGAAATAATATATATTCAAAAACAAGAAAGCCGCTTAATTGCGGCTTTTTTTATTTTGTATTGGAGAGTTTTGCCGTTCCTTGCCCGGAAATGCAGTCGACTTTCACAAAATAAATTCCTTCGTCGTAATAGAAATCACCACTGAAGTGTTCGGAAGATATCGTCGGCATGTATGTCCTGACCAATTTTCCCGACACGTCAAAAACACTTATTCCGCTGATCGGCTGGCTGGCGCGTACCGACAACTTGTTGTTATACAAAACGGCTGTAATTACGGTAGCGGAATTCGCAGGCGATTTGGCTTTGACATATCGAAGTATGAAACGGTTATCGAAAGTGCCCGCATCGGTAACAAAAACATATGGATTTTCCTTAAGGTTGTGAACGATGCCAAGAAGCTTGTCTTCAAGGTAAATATTCTGCACTTGAAATAATCCGTCAATATGGTCGATCTTGATCGAAAACTCTCCCTGTGACGATGATACATACCCCAAAGGCACACGATCCTGCATGTCGAAAGGCAGTGGCCTTCCCTGAATAACGAGTTTTTCATCCGGGATCATCGAATAAAACATGATGTCGCTGTCGCTGAACCTTGTTCCGTCGAGTCCGCGGTCGTAACCCAACGTGGCGTCTTGTACGTATCCCACAAGCAGTTGGTTGAATGAACCCGTTTCATTTGTGAGGTTTAGCCAGATGCGATGTCTTTCGAGCGGTTCTTCGCCCGGTGACATTTGCGATGCATCTTCCATGGTCCTGAAAAATTGGGTATTGTTACTCGCGACCCGCATAGCATTCGTAAACATCGCGGAGCCGGGAACTGCCC
>CBDUBP010000002.1:0-27133 GCA_965365415.1 uncultured bacterium
CTGTAGTCGTATGTCGACTTGATCGCCGAATGTGTCAGTGGTAAAATCCTTGTTTTTGCCGTGTTGGAATCGTTAAAATGATAGAATCGTCGAAGGTCCTTTTTATTGATAAGGGAATCGTTATTGGTGTCCTGATCGTAAACTGATGCGAGGAAGTAATTGCGCGAAACTGGTTCCATTCAAAGGGAATCGGATTTGACGCCCGGAAAGTAAAGCGTTCGGACAAGGACGGCCTGTCAAAAAAATAGGACAACTTACCAAAGTCGACATCGTAATGACCAATATTGATCAGGTTATATCCATGGACAATGTCGATTCCGGGCATAAAGTAGTGGAACTCATCCTCGTCGCGCTTTTCGTCGGCAAAGCCGTAATAAGTAGACTCTTCGTAAAGATGCAGGTTCCGGTCGCTTTTTGACCTGACTTTATAAATCGGGACCAGTCGGTATCGGTTCATTCCTGTCATAAGCACGTTGCCGGGCGACATCGGGACTTTTGTAAAGTTCGTCTCGGGTTTTAGTCCGGTAACCGAATCGGTCTCGGCTTCGCGGTTGAACTCGTCGATCGTCAGGTGTTCATCTTTCTTTTTTTCCTCGCGGCTGCATGATATCAGCGAAATTATAGCGAGCAGCAGAATCGTCTTGCGCATTATTCGGAGATGGCCTTAGCGAGATTCATCGCTATTTCTTCCTGCCCGGCCGCGCTTATGAGATATTTGCGATCGTCGGGATTTGACAGGTTCCCCAATTGAAGGTTTATCGCAGGACAATTCGATTTCTTTATGATAAAAAACGACCCTTTTTGTACCCGGCCTTTTTTTAGATTTTCGTTCGATACGGCGTCGATGATTCGATTGGCTTCTGCAAACGATCTGTCGTAGAACGCGTTATCGGCAACATGAGCGGATACACCTGTGGATTTGATGTCGAGGTTCGAATCGACGTGCAGCGAAATAACCAGCGAAGGATTGTGTTTGTTGATCGTTTCGACTCGGGCTTTGAGATCAATGAATTCATCGGCCTCACGTACCAGGATGACTTCAACGTTTTCGTCGGAAAGATTTTTGACGGCATTTGAGATTGCAACAACAATGTCTTTCTCAGTATGGTTGTCGATTTTTGCTCCGAAATCATGGCCGCCGTGTGCTGCGTCGATGACAATCACGCGTTTCGGAGACGAGAATGATGTCAGAAAGAAAGCGGCAACCATGCAGGCCGCGCCAAAGAATGCAATTCGTTTTTTCATCTTGATTGGTTGTTGGTTTTTAATTGAACGAAATATCTTCCTAAATATTTGAATAAGTTTTTAGTGCCTCTGATTTTTAGAAAGATAGCAAGATCGATTATTCGTAGTTGGACGTGAAGAAAATAGTTTTGAAGATAGTTTTCAGCAATTTAGCTAGCCATCGCAAGCAATCCCGGATCAATATGCTGTTCTTTGAACAGGTAGCTTGAAAGAAGTTCGGGGAACACAATATCGTTTGAAAGGCCGGTGACAGCAGTGATTTTGCCGTGCTCGGAAAGAAACTCCGACAACATTTTGAAACAGCTGTTGATCAGTGGATGCGAAAACGTCCTGATGATTTGGCGATTATTCCGACATAGCGTGCACTGCCATAATTCCTCATGATAGGCCCCATATTCAAAATACAGGTCGTCGATTTTTCCGTTTGATTCAATTCGAATCGAAATGAATTGCATCGCAATGGTTTAGGGTACAAAGGTGGGAATCGTTTAATAAAATGTTGATAATCATAGGGATATTGTGCGATTATGTCGATAAACTGCACTTCTTAACACAAATTGGCAACGGATCTTTAGCTAATAGACCGTCCCATATGGAAAGATTACGAATATTAGATTGTTTAAATATCGCATATTATCGAAAATAATTATGCGGAAAAACCGCATGTAAATCTTAATAAATTTTAAGAGGGAACCCGATGAGCCCCTCCCCATATCAAACTTACAGAATAATAAATATGCAACTTGTGGAAATCCCGCATTATTTCCCAATCTATGATGATTTATCAGAAAGATGCAGAATGATGAATTGGCGGACTTTCTTTATTATGACATCCGGCACTTCTTTATGAGGATTGTGGCCTATGTCCGGGATGATAATTTTAGAGGCTGTTGGAATAGCATTGATAATCCCGTCGACCTGTGCAATAGTTCCAAATTCATCATTTTCACCTTGAATCACGAGCACAGGGCACTTAATCTGAGGGAGGAATGATTCGATATTCCAGTCGCGGAACATCTCTGAAGTCCATGTTTTGCCCATGCCATGAACATTGCTTCCGTTTTGTCGCCGTGGTATTTTTCGAGTTTTGATTTCAGATCGGTCTGGTCATAATCTTCAAGTGCCTCACGGATTCCTGAGAGCGTTTCATCTTCTACGAAAATGTGCGCGCCTTCTGTGATCACGGCAGTAATCAGATCGGGATATTTCGCTGCTGCGAGAAGAGCGATTGTTCCGCCGTCACTGTGGCCGAAAAGCACCGGATTCGAAATGCCTTTTTCTAAGATGATTTCACAAAGAATGTCGGCTTCGTGTTCCATATAGTCATTTTCACGATGCGTGGTCAGGAAAGGTTCAGATTTGCCGTAGCCGTGCCGATCGTACACAAGTATGTTGCAGTTTGCAGCCGCACCCAATTTTACAGGGAAATCGCGCCACAATTCAATGCAGCCAAGCGAGTCGTGCAAAAAAATAATTGTTGGCCTTCCGGGGAATTGGTCATTGAAACCGGCAGCGATTTGCTTGTTAAGAAGTTTGCCGTATTGCATAATCAGAAAGACGTCAAATTACGGACAATTTCATGTATTCCTGCCTTCGAAAATTTATTAAGGTGATGTTATGGTTTTTCTCCAACTGCCACGATCATCTCGCATGGGCCGGCGAATCCTCTTTCCGACTCGAATTTTTTAAGTTCAGATTCGATTTCATTCCAGACCGATTCCTTTTCCTGGTCTGATAAGGTGCTGAGCATTTGGTGAAGGGCGCCAAAGGATTCTTTTTCGAACCTTACACATTCGGACGCGGAATTGAGCATCAACGGCGAATCAACCAATTCTGAATGCACATTTATAAACCCGGCCTGGATAAATGCTTTTTCGATGACGCCTTCCGAGCCCAGGCTGAATGGACCCGGCTGACCGGGGAGCGGCGGCGGTAATTTTGCGCGGTTTCGGATCACTGAAACGGGAATAGAGAAAAATTTGTTCTTATCGGGAGTCGAATACACTACAGCGGCGATTTTGCCTCCTGGTTTTAACACCCTGAGCATTTCCTTTAATGCTTTTTGTTGATCCGGGAAGTAGATAAGTCCGACTCTGGAAATCACTGCATCGAACGATTCGCCGGGCAGTTCGAGGTTCTCTCCGTCCATCACACGCGTCTCGACGTTGGTCAGTCCGTTTTGAGCAGCCATCTTTTTCGCAAATTCAAGAATGTTTGAAGAGATGTCGGTCGCAAGTACGTATCCCGTCGGGCCGACCTTCTTTGCTGCGCTTATTGTCTGCTCGCCTGCGCCTGCAGCGATATCTAGAACTTTGTGTCCTTGCGAAATTTCCGCAAGTTCCAGCATTTTATCAGTGGCTGGCCCGAGCCATTTATGAAGCGTGTCACTCCACCGATACCAGGCATCTGCGGCGTCCTGCCATTGTTCACGAGTGGTATTTTTGTACTTGACGGGATCGAATTGTGGTGCGCTGGTTCCCATAATATCAGGATTTTACCTTAAAGTTATGGTTTTTAGCCGAAGGTGCGGTGATCAGGCCGCAATTTTCCGATGTCCGAGCCTGATAAAATAAAAAATCGCAAATATCTGAATGACAGTTGTTTGCGATTTCGTTTGTGGTACCTCCAGTACCACAACATATAAATTTGCAAAATTCAACGTTTTTTTGAACTGTGCAGCTTAAGCCTTGATTTTGCTGAATTTATTTGCATTTATTGTTGAGGTCGGCTGTACAGATTTGTCCAAAAGTGTTCAGTTCCGTTCCAAAAATTCAGAACATTTTTCAGCATTTTTAGTTGCACCCTGCGACTTAAAGGCGTATCTTTGCACATATATCCAAACAAGTATTAGAAATGGCTTCACAGTTAAAGTTTAGGCAAGAATTCAGGAATAAGGAAGGCGGTACGGGTGCGTTATGGGTGCGTATCGGTGGCGGCTGGTATTCCATTGTGGACGGCAAGAAGAAATATGAAGAACTGCCTGTGTCGCTGGGTGTGCGTGTTTCAACTACTGGAAGAATTACGGATACGACTGCGAAGCTAAAACTGGCAAGGCTTGAAATGGTTATTAATGAACTCAAGGCGGAGTCGGCAGCGAAGAAACGCCAGATATCAAAAGATGAGGTTAAGATGAGGTTGGCGGCTGAGGACATTGGAAATATTAGAACTGTTCCTGTTATATCGATTGAACAGGCAAAAATAGATGCAACGATTAGTAAGGTTATTGGTCAGTACATTGAGGAAAAAAGCCAGCATGTAAGTGATAACTATCTGAAGATTTACCGCACTTTGCAATATTATTTCGAGAGGTACGATAGGCAACATGCCGAAGCGTTAACCTTTTCGTCTTTCGACCGTGAGACGTACAAGGCGTTCTGGGCATGGCAAAACGATGTTTATAGTGGTAGAATCGAAATTGAGAGAGGCGGAAAAGGGAAAGGGCGCACGGATGCAGACGGTTTTAGTGCGGACAGTTTAAGAAAATACCAGAAAGCCTTTTATTGTGTCGCTGATTTTGCGCAGCACTTAGGAATTACAATTGCACTTCAAAATACTAAGTATGAACGAAGTTTATTGATAAAGCCGAAGGCAATGAACGTCGACCCGAAGTTCTATCTGACCGTTGAAGACATTAAAAAAATCATTGACTATGTGCCTACAAGTAAGGCTCTGGAAACTGCACGGCAATTTCTCGTTATAAGCTGCTTAACGGGTCAAAGATTTGAAACAATGCAAACCCTTGACAGAACACAGATAGTTCCGCATAAGGACGGATTTTCATATGCAGGCGTGTACTACAATAAGACTAAGGTCAGCGTTGTGTTGCCATTGTTTCCGCAGGTGTTGAAGGAATTGAAAAACGGTGTATTCCCTTCGTTTGAAAGTAACGTGGTTATCAATCGGGATATCAAAAGAGTTTGTCAACTCGCTGGTATTTCTCGCTGGTCGGAAGTTACCACGCATACGGGGAAACGGTCATTTTATACGAATTTGGCGGATGCTGGTGTTCCGCCAACTATCATTGAATTAATCACGCACCCGAAGCGCAGGGAAACAGCGATGCAATCAGTTTACGATACTCGACAAGCTATGCCGAGAGCAGAACAGTTTTTTAAGTACTTGAAAACTGTTGATACACCTGACTTGTACTCATTTAATCCTGTATGTGAACCCGTTAATAAGGTTGTCGAAATCTATGAGTATCACTGACCCGAAATTGACATTAATTAGGCTATCTTGCCACACGAGAAAAGAGGGTCATGGCGAAGAATAAGTTGGTTCAACCGTTTCTAAAGTGGGTTGGCGGCAAGCGTCAGTTATTGCAGACAATAACTCCGCTATTGCCGTCAAATATGGCACGATACACGTATGCAGAACCATTCATCGGCGGCGGAGCCGTGCTATTTCATTTGCAGCCCAGGAATGCAATCTTAAATGATTTCAACGGTGAGTTGGTCAACGTATATCAAGTTATTCGGGATTTCCCTGATGAGTTGATACTTGACCTTCAGAGGCACGTCAACGACTCTGAGTATTTTTATAGGCTGCGTGGATTGGATAGAACTCCTGAATTTGGAAATCTGACCAATATCCAACGGGCTTCGAGGGTTATATATCTTAATAAAACCTGTTTCAATGGATTGTATAGGGTAAATGCGGCAGGCGAGTTTAATGCGCCTTTCGGGCGATACGTCAATCCTAACATCGTCAACGAAGTGACCGTGCGAGCTGTAAGCCAATACCTCAACAAAAACAATGTACAGCTCATGGTTGGCGATTATTCTGAGGTGTTTCGGATTGCAACCCCGACAACCTTCCTATACCTTGACCCTCCTTACCATCCAGTAACTCCGACAGCGAATTTTACGGGTTATGTCTTGGGTGGTTGGGGCGATGCTGACCAGATTCGCCTTCGTGAGGCTTGTGATGATTTGAACCAAAGGGGAATCAAGTTCATGTTAAGTAACTCTGCCACCCCGTTTATATTGGAGCAGTATCAGAATTATAACGTTACCATTGTAAAGGCGAACAGAGCAATAAATAGCGTTGGTGATAAACGTGGGGAAGTAGACGAGGTAATTGTTCGAAACTATGGCTGATACGAAAAACAACGTAGCGTGGCAACAACTTTTCGACAAGCACGACATCGTAAACAAGGTCGAAGAAGAAGGCGCAACGTATATTAAGGCTTCTGATATTAATGAGTTTAGAGAAGCTCGATTAATGACCAAATTTGACCATTGTTCGCAATTGCCAGATTTGTTTGTTAAGCACTCTATTTCAATTCTTCCAGTCTCACGGGGTAGCTATATATTGGGAAGATTTGATATGTTCCATCCATTTGAAGAGAGCGATGCAGAAGTCATTCCCGTTACATTCCCCAGTTTTTTGGAGAGCCTTAACCATCAAGAAATTTCGAGTGAGGCGACTGCGATAAATTGCGCATTCGTTAGTGGTATACTACAACACTTTACAGGAGAGGCGGAATTATACCCTACCGTTAGCGGTCGTATGAGCAGTGGCAAGTTAAGTTTTGAAGTAACCGCCGGAGGCGGTCGCATGGCGATTGAGGTCGATAATAGCCAAATGGAGATAGATGGCGGGTATGAAGGTACAAACTGTCTTGCATTGATTGAAGCGAAAAACTATATAAGTGATGATTTCCTGATACGTCAACTTTATTATCCTTACGCATTATGGAACACTAAAATTAGTAAGCAGGTACGCCCCATCTTCTTGTCATACAGTAACGGGATATATCATGTAAAGGAATATACATTTGATAACACATCGCACTATAATTCGGTTCGTTTAGTCGAAGAGAAACGGTATACCGTTTTAGATTCTGTGGTGAACATGGAGACGATAGATGATGTTAGACGGAGGGTTGAAACGGTGGCTGAACCTCAACTTCCTTTTCCGCAAGCGGATTCTTTTGCAAGAGTGATAAACCTTTGTGAGTTATTGCAGCAAAAAGGTTTTATTCCGAAGGAAGAGATTACTACTAACTACGATTTTGACAAGCGGCAGACCGACTATTACGCCAATGCGGCTGCATACTTGGGCTTGGTGGAAAAGTCCAGAGATAATTACGGACAGATTGGATTAGTGCTTACAACTGAAGGTCAGCGAATTTTTAGCTTACCAGTCACGGCACGACAAGTGGAATTTATAAAGGCAATCTTGGGTCATGCACCTTTTAAGATGACACTTGACCTTTGTTTGCGAAAGGGAGCGATGCCGTCAAAAGGTGAGGTGGTCGAAATAATGAAACGAGTTGGGGTTTATGGTGTTGGAGAGGATTCAACCTATGGTCGAAGAGCTTCGACTATCATCGGCTGGCTAAATTGGATTTTGGGGAACACTACGGAATAGGTAACTTTGTAGATTAACCCAATATTTTTAATTATGGCTTGTACAAACATTGCGCACCGACAGAACCCAGATTTTAACACGTTACCAGAAGACCAAGGTGGAAGCGGTCGACATAAGTGTTGTGGATGCGCTTATGAACGAGGCTACGCATTAGGATTGAACAGGGCGGACACGCTTAACATTGATTTGGATACTTTGCCAGACAGTCAAGCGGGAACGGGTAGACATAGAAGTCCTCATGCGGCTTTTGCAAGAGGATATTACAACGGAGTTGTAGATTCTTATTAATGCTAAAGGGGTAACGATTGTAATTGCCTATGAAGTTACCCCTGATTCTTGCACAATCTCAATACAGTCCATCTAATTCCTACCAGTAGAAATACCATTAAGGAAACGATTATTTGTGCAGTGGCGGTCAGCAATCCAAAGGTCGCCGCAGGCGACGACACCGCCCGCCTTCGATAGTAACTTTCATAGCCCATTGCCATCTTTTCTGCAAACAGGTTGTACTTTAACTGAGTGGACTGCGACCCATCAAGTGGGAAACCATTTAGACCTTCGGGCTTGTTGTTCATGCTGATATTTTATAGTACGAATATACAAAAATTTGATGACTTTACGATGATAAAATGCACATTTCCAGGCGTTTATTAGCACGTAATCCCTGGCCCACTTACCTGATAGATAGAGTCAAAGATGGCGTATCCGCTCTTCCCTTCGGATATGCCAAACCTCAACGTATAGATTAAATCTATGTCTTTCGGAAATTTTATAAAAAAATAATATGTCGTTTGCCGACATAGGACATATTTATAATAAAATGACCAATGAAGATACGCCTGACCGTTGACCAGATGATTATGATTTTACAAAATCATCATAGCCCGAAATATCCAATGACCATTATAATGCGAGGTATTTCTAAGAAAAACATGGCTACGCTGACCAAGCTATTGAAGCAAGCGAACCAGTAACAAGGTTGTCAAATTCTACTGGTTGTATGCCAGTATGACGACAAAGGAAAGGACAAAGCGTCCTTAACCTAATAGGTTTGGTAATGCCAATCCTAATTAATAACGTGAACCATAATCAATATGAGTGAGCAACAAAGAGTACTATTACACCGATGAGATTTGTCAAATGTACAGCATTTCATCAAAGACCGTCAGCAGACGGATTAAGCAATTAACTGCAACCGAAAGTCGATTAATCGTCAAGCGTCACGGAAGATGGCGAATCCATCACCTGGCGTTGTCGCAGTTCAAGCCAAAGAAAAAGGAGACCGAATATACCGCAGTCACCATCGACCCCGTACTGGATTATACTATGAGCGATATGCAGAAGATTTTTGATTTTCTACTTTCAGAAATTCCAACACCTCTGGAAATCCATTACAGTCTCGAAACTAAGAACAAAGACGGGAAGCCACATATACATTGTTACCTCCCCACTGACCAGTATCGAAAGTTTCTGCGGGTGTTGCGCTCTCTGGTTGAAATCCAATATAAGGCGACAACAGTTTTCGACTTAGATGGTTGGAGAGAATACATATCGAAGGAATCACCAATAATAAAATTCTTAAAATAAGATAAATGGAATCATTAAACTTAAACCCATTGGCGAAGGCGGCAATCAAAATCTACTCGCAAATACATGACCAAGAATACGCTGACACAACGGACGAAGGTCTCTTGAGGACTTTCAACTACGTCAATGACAATAACTTTGGTCGGATGTCTGGGAGTGCGAGCGCCTGAACAACCCCGACAGTTATAAGGACTGGAAAGGATAGAGGGTCAGAAATCGGTATTTGTATAAAACTCTATAGCACAGTTAATTAGACTGCATTTTCGGCACTTTCTTTTCCTAAGTGTTGGCATTATTGGTCAAAAATGTGTATATTTGGCATTATGAATACCTTAAACCCATGCTTGATTCGTACGTAAGTACCAAGCAAGCGATGGCGTTCCTGTGTATAAAGAGCCGAACTACCCTGATAAGGTGGGAGAGATTAGGAATTATCAAGGCTTACAGACCGAAAGGGGCGCAGAAGAAATTTCGGATTGACCAGCTTAAGAAAGCGATGGAAAAACCGATGTACCAAAAGAGGGGCTTTTAAGCCCCTTTTTTATTGCTTTTCAGAATCAAATTCAGCATTAAATGAAAAAACCCCTGATAACTACCTGTTTATCAAGGGTTTTAGTTTTAAAAAGTGGTACCTCCAGGAATCGAACCAGGGACACATGGATTTTCAGTCCATTGCTCTACCAACTGAGCTAAGGTACCGTTTTTACGGGCAGCAAATATAGAATGGTTTTTTAATTAAAACAAACCAATTTCTAAAAAAAATCAATTCGTACCTTCGCGCTTTTACTACCGCCAATGCTGCTCGCCGTCGATATCGGAAACACCAGGATCAAAGCGGCTGTGTATGAAGATCATACCCGGCGCTCGCTGCATTTTTCGGATTCCGGTTCGTTTCAGGCAGATCTCGAAAGCATTCTGCAAAACGGTACCATTTCGGATATTGTTGTTTCATCGGTGGGCGAGGTCCCGCAGCTGAAAACCGGCGCAAACATCCATCAGGTCGGCCGAAACTGGAAATTTCCTTTCACGAATCTCTATCATTCTCCCGAAACGCTCGGCATCGACCGCATGGTTTTGTCGGCCGGCGCAGTCCTCGAATTTCCCAATACGAACAGGCTGGTGATCGATGCAGGTACATGCATTACCTATGATTTTATCGATGAGTTCAACAATTATCACGGCGGAGCAATTTCACCCGGTCTGTCGGTCAGGTATCGTTCATTGCACGATTTTACTGCGAGGCTTCCGCTGCTTGAACCGGAGGTTCCTGAGGATTTCACAGGCAAGACCACCGCGGGTTCGATCCACTCGGGAATTGTTCATGGAACTGCGGAAGAAATAGATGGTTTTGTCAGGCTATACAAAGAAAGATGGGGGAACTTTATCATAATTTTAACTGGCGGTGATTCAGAATTTTTGGCAGCGCGATTAAAAAGTACCATATTTGCCAGTCCAAATTTTCTGCTTGACAGTTTGAACGCAATTTTTCAATACAATCACGAATGATCAAACGCTTTTTGTTAGCCGTTTTTCTGTTAGGCTCAGCCGCTTCATTTTCCCAGGAAAGCACTTCTTCTCCATATTCATTTTTCGGTCTTGGCGATACACGTTTTAAGGGAACGGTTGAAACACGGTCGATGGGCGGATTATCGATCTTTTCAGACAGCATCCACATCAACCTTCAAAACCCGGCGTTTTATCCGCATCTGAAACTGACAAGCTTTACCATCGGCGGAAGCCATACTATCACAAACCTAAAAACCAATTTTGAAGAGGAAAACGCACGCCGTACCTCTCTTGATTATCTCGCGGTCGCATTTCCAATCGGGAAGAAGCTCGGCGCAGGATTCGGACTGATGCCTTATACTGCCGTTGGTTATAAATTGCGGACGGTTTCTGATGTCGACGGGCTCGATTATACGCGCCAGGCTACGGGCGAGGGCGGACTCAACAAAGTGTTTTTCGGAGCGGGTTACAGAATTACTGACGAGATTACGTTTGGCGCCGAATTCCAATATTTTTTCGGCAATGTACATACCCGGACATTGGCTACACTTGAAGGTGTCCAGTATGGATCGCGCGAAACCAATGAATCCTCAGCCAGCGGCTTTGGACTCAATACCGGATTGTCATATTCGGGTAAGGTCGGCTCGAAATTAACCTTGTCTGCCGCCGCTGCATTTTCAACTCAAAACAAGATCTCATTCAGCAACGAAAGGCAATTGGCGATCGTCCAGCCGGTAAATTCGGGTTTTGTCATCATCAATACCGAAGATCTCGATGTACCGGATTCTGAAGTCAAAATGCCATCCCGAATCTCCTTCGGAGCAGGCATCGGTGAAGCAAAAAAATGGATGGTTGGTGCTGAAGCCGAGTTTCGCAATTCGAGCGATATGGGCAACCGTTTCCAGGATATTACGGAAGCGCGCTTTGAAAAATCGGAGAAATTCATCGTTGGCGGATATTACATTCCAAACTACGCGTCATTCGGGAAATATTTTAACCGCGTCACTTATCGAGGCGGCTTCAGGTATGAGAATACCGGACTTGTATTAAATGAGAAGACCGTCAAAGATGTGAGCGGGACAATTGGATTTGGATTGCCACTGGCGGGAACTTTTTCAAACATCAATATTGGTATAGAATACGGGAAACGCGGTACGCGGGACGCCGGTCTTGTCGAAGAAAATTATCTTAACTTTACGGTCGGCCTTTCCTTCAACGACCGTTGGTTCGTGCGCAGGAAGTACGACTAATTAAAATCTTTTGCCATGGGAATGAAAACGGCACTCTCAATTGCTGCCCTTTGCTGGTTCTCAATATTTAACGCGCAGCAGGTGACTTGCGAACAGCGTGAGGCGATCATCCGGGAGCAGGTGGAATCCCACAAGCTCGAAGATGCGTACACGACTTTTGCCGATCGTGGAAAGTGCAGCTTCCTGTCGGATATTGCTTATTCTGATATCGAAAAAGCGATAAACTTTAAGATCGAGACTGCGTCTGAAGAAGACCGAGGAAAATTCATCAACGAACTTCTGGCGCATTACGAAGGCAACGATAAACTTGTTCCTGCCAACACACATAATAATAAGGTGCGCAAAGCCGCATTGATGCATAAGCGTAAAGTCGGCACGCCTGACGCAATATTCGCACTTCTTGACACCGCATACAGGCAAAATGCGAGCAATCTGAATGACCCGAAAATGCTGCATCTTTATTTTAGCCTTTTTGTCGACAGATATAAATCCGCAAAACACAAGATCACCGACGACCAGCTTTTTGAACTTCATGAACGCATCAGCCGCCAGATTCGACTGTTGATGGCTGATGCTGATGCTTCGAAAAAGAGGAGCTACCAGTCGGCACAAAGCGGGATCCGCAGCCTGATGGTGCCGATCGTTTCCTGTCCAAAGCTTTCCTCTTATTACGCGAAGAATTTCGATTCAAAGAAAGATGATGCACAGTGGCTCGAGGCTGCCACGACCGCAATGGTTGCCGGACGTTGCACGGCCGACTCATTATTTACAAAAGTTGCCTATCAGTGGTATTCGGTTCAGCCGGATGCAAATTCTGCATACCACGCCGGATTGGCAGCGATGCGAAAGAATGATCGCAAGAAAGCGGTCGAATATTATTCAGCCGCCGCCGACCTGGAGAAAGATCCGCAGGAAAAATCAAGAATTTTATATACGGTCGCATCATCGCTGATCGCTTCCGATAAAGAGCTCGCATTCGATTACGCAAAAAAAGCGATTGCCGCACGTCCGTCGAATGGCAAAGCCTATTTGCTGATGGCGCAGATTTACTCGGGAGCATCCGAATGTGCCAAAAATGAATTTGAGAAAAAAGCGCTGAACATACTTGCTTCGCAAACTGCATTGAAAGCCATCGAAGTCGAACCTGCGATCAAGCCGACTGCGGAGCGGCAGGCCGAATTGTTCCTGAAACGCGGGCCGACATCCGACGAGATCGCCAAGGCAAAAATGGGAGGCAAGACGATTTCGTACGATTGCTGGATCAAGAACTCGGTTACAATTCCCAAAGCATGACGTCATCCGCCAGGATATCAATGTTGATGCTTTTTGCGATGGCTGCCCTGTCATGCGAGAGCAATTTCAAAGATGTCCAGAAGATCAATTATTCCGAATTTACGCCAAGTGGCGAAGCGGACGATTTCAACCTGAAATATACCGACTCAGGAAGGATAACATCAGTATTGGTCAGTCCGAAAATGCTTGATTATGCGACTGTCGAATTTCCGTTCACCGAATTTCCGAAAGGAATCGATGTGACGTTTTTCGATAAGAATGGCAAGCGCACATTTGTCAGGTCGGATTATGCGGTCACATTTAAAGGAACGGATGTCATCGATCTGCGCGGAAATGTCAGGATCTCGAATGAAGCCGGCCAGGTGATGGAAACCGAGCAGCTTTATTTCGATCAGAAAAATCAATGGTTTTATACTGAGAAAAAGTTCAAATTTACCGATCCGAAAGGGGTTTCTTATGGTGAAGGCATCGACTTCAGCAAAGACTTCAGAATTGTTAACTCACAACGAATATCCGGGGAAATAGACCGGGCCGAATAACATGAATTATTTAAAATACACTTCGTACATCTATCTTGCAGCCGGAATATTCTTCGGCATCGACGCCATCATCGGGTACAGCAAAGGCGACGAGAACGCCTGGCTGAGCATGCTGCTCGCAATCGCGGCTCTTTTCATGTTCATTTTCAGGAAGCGCTTTGCAAGGCGTTTTGACGATCGGAACGGCCCAAAATCGTAGGTTCGTATAATATAAGGAATAAAAATTAAAATTCCCGAATTTATTTCGGCGGCTTGCGATTATTTACAAGATAATTGTATTTTCGCAAACTGAAATTTCAAATAAACACTATATAATGGCAGTTTTATCTAAAATCAGGCAGCGCTCAATTCTGTTAATCGCAGTGATTGGGTTTTGCTTATTTGCGTTCATCATCGGCGATCTTTTTCAGAGCGGAAGCTTCAATCAGGTGCCTCAGGATATTGGTTCAGTAAACGGCCGCGACATTCCGTTTGATGAATTTAATGTCAAAGTGAACAACGTAGAGAAAAGCGGTCAGGGAATTACTGCTGCCCAGGCGGTTAACCGTGTCTGGGACCAAGAGGTTACCATTGCACTACTGAGCGAGGAATTCGACAGGCTTGGAATCCGTGTCGGGCAGAACCATTTGATCGAGATCCTGAAAACGGATCCTGAGATTGGCAATCAGCCTATGTTCAAAGATGCGGCAGGAAATTTCAGCATTACGAAACTCAACGAATTTATCAAGTCCCGCCCGGAAATGCAGGAGTATTTTAAGGACAAACTTAAAAATGCGGAACTCGGTGCCAAATACCAGATTTACAACAGTCTTGTAAAAGGCGGCATCTTTACTACAAATGTCGAGGGAAAACTGAAATATGAAATGGAAATGAACAAGGTCACTTTCGACTATGTTGCCGTTCCATATTCGTCAATAAAAGACAGCGAAGTTAAAGTTACCGATGATGAGATCGTCGAGTACATGCGCAAAAACGAAAAGCGCTATAAAGCCGAAGAAACCCGAGAGGTCGAATATGTACTGATCGAAGACAAACCGTCGCCGGAGGATGAGAATGAAGTGAAAGCAAATATATCGGCACTTCTTAATGGGAAAGTTGTCTATAACCAGGAGACTGGAAAGAATGATACACTTCCCGGATTCCGCGAGGCGACAAACATTGCCGAATTCGTGACTGCAAATTCAGATGTTCCATACGATTCGACATATGTCGCAAAGAAAGATCTTCCGCAAGAACACGCGGATAAGATATTTGCACTTTCCGAAGGTGAAATTTACGGTCCTTATATCCGCGGTCAATATTATGCACTTTCTAAATTGATGGGAAGAAAAGCCAATTCGAGTGCGAAAGCGAGCCACATTTTGATCAGCTACGAAGGAACGCAGGTGCCAAACAAAAAAGAAAAGCGTACAAAGGAAGAGGCAAAAGCGAAGGCTGAGATGTTGCTTGCACAGGCAAAAGCAAATCCGGGTTCGTTCATGATGCTTGCGCTTACCAATTCTGATGATTCGTCGGCCAATCAGGGCGGTGATCTAGGATATTTCTCACCGGGCCAGATGGTCGGTCCGTTCAATGATTTCGTTTTCAATAATCCGGTCGGCACGATAGGTTTGGTTGAAACCGACTTTGGATTCCATGTCATCAATATTACCGACAAGCAGGATGCGGTCAGATTGGCAACTGTTGCCCGCAAGATCCAGCCATCTGATGCGACAAACGATAAAATGTACACCAAGGCAGTTAAGTTTGAAATGGATGCTACCGATGGTGATTTTGAAAAAGTGGCGAAATCTTCCGGATTGACGATCAACCCTGCGGTTAAAGTCAAGGCAATGGACGAAAATTTTGGCGCTGTCGGAAATCAGCGTGAAATCGTCCGTTGGGCATTTGCAAATGACACGAAGGAAGGTGATGTAAAGCGTTTTGAAATTACAAACGTAGGAAATGTTATTGCGCGTTTGAAAAAGATCAATGAAGAAGGGCTTCTTGCAATCGATGAAGCGCGCCTCCAAATCGAGCCAAAATTGAAAAACCAGAAGAAAGCCGAATTGATCAAGAAGAAACTTACCGGCGGTTCTTTGGAAGCGATGGCGAAAGGTGCGGGAGTTACGGTTCAGCAGGCAGTTGATTTGTCTATCGAAAGCGCGGTACTTCCGGGACTTGGACAAGAGAAGAAAGCGGTTGCCGCGGCATTTGCGATCGGTGCGAATAAGACTTCGCAGCCAATTGAAGGAACATCAGGCGTAATCGTTGTCCGTCCGAAAGCGATTACCAAAGCTCCTGAACTTAAAGATTACAAGGATTATACTGCTAAGGTGAAGATGATGCACAATGGTGATGCGAACCGGGTGATCCCGGCGCTGAAAGCAGATGCGGAAATCGAAGACAACAGAACGAAATTCAATTATTAATTCAGGTTTTTATATATGAAAATCCCGCCGATGCGGGATTTTTTATTTTATCATATCGCGGTATTTGATGATTGTTTCGAAACCTTTGCCTTTGAAATATTCTGTCGGATCTTCCTGTGAAACGGCAAGGACAAAATCGCCACCCCAGCCTCCAAGGCTTTTGACCGTTCCCGGAAAAGTTCCGAACAGCTTGTTTTTGATGGGTTCCATCCGAAGCAGTTTGGATAGAATTTGCTCGTGTTCGCGCATGGCTTCTTCAAAAATGGCAACATCCTGGGTATTGAGGATCGTTTCCGTAATGTCATCGATTTCCGAGATCGTCCATGCCAGATCGGCCGGTCTTCGGCGGCGATAAGCATCGATCGCCGATCGGCTGTCCTGTTTTTGATTGAGGTAGACAAAATAAAGGTTGTCTATAAAGGCAGGCCTGAACTCGATTTCGTTGACCGTTGGATTGCGGTATTCCAATCGATAGATGATCGGCTTGTCGTGAAGTGCACATGCGATGTCGTATCCGCTTCCGCCAAAAGTCTTTTCCTGAAGCGCATACGGATCGATTTCCATCCATCGAGCAATGTTGCAAATCAGTGTTGACGAAGTTCCAAGTCCCCATTTTCGCGGAAACGTAAGGTAAGTTTCAACTTCGAGATGATTGTCCGAATTGAAAAAGCCCGAGTTCATATTGGAAGCCTCATGGAGGATTTGAATCAGCCGATCCCGTTCCGTTAATGCTCTTTCTAGGTTGTAGTCTTGGATTTCGCCGTAGGTAATTGTCGTATCAAGCCACAAAGAACCGTCGTCATCAAAACTCTTCCATCGGATTCCCGCCTCGGATCCTAAACTGATATTGAGGTCCTGACCCGTTTTGGTTGGCAGTGCCAATGCTTTCGCACCGTCAAGTACAAGATATTCGCCCGTAAGCAGGAGTTTGCCGTGGCTGTGAAATCGTTTTTCCATCGAACTTTTTTATGAGTTCAATTTACGAAATCTTTTTAGGCGGCATTAATTCCTTCGTATCGATTCGAGGAACTCAGCAACACCCGAGTGCGAAACGGTTTTACTGCTAAAGTGCTGACGGATTTGGTCGCGCTCTTCCTTCGTTGCTTTGAATTGGTTGATGATATTATTTAGATGCATCTTCATATGTCCTTCCTGGATTCCGGTCGTCGTCAGCGAGCGCAACGCTGCGAAATTTTGCGCAAGCCCCGTCACCGCCACGATCTTCATCAGGTCTTCACCGGATGGTTTGCCAAGAATTTCAAGGCATAATTTTACAAGCGGATGCAGCGATGTGAGTCCGCCGACCGTTCCAAGTGCCAGAGGAACTTCCATCCAATAACTAAAAATGCCATTATCGATCGATGCATGTGACAAGGAAGTATATTTCCCGGATCTTGATGCGTAGGCATGGACTCCAGCTTCAACGGCGCGAAAATCATTTCCGGTTGCGATCACTACGGCATCCATTCCGTTCATGATGCCCTTATTGTGTGTGACTGCGCGATAGGGTTCGATCTCGCCAATCCGTACCGCCTGGACAAATTTCTCTGCAAATTTGACCGGATCGTCGATGTTCTTGTCGCGCAGTTCTTCAACTTTACATGAAACTTCAACCTTGACGGTGCAGTTCGGGACAAAATTCGACAGTATGCTCATGATCAGTTCGATCTCTTTCTCGTGATCGTCAAATTCGTCATATTCTTTAGCTTCATTGGCAAAGGTCTTTGCAAATGCCTCCAGGCACGAGTTGATGAAGTTGGCACCCATTGAATCTTTCGTCTGGAATGTCGCGTGTAATTGGTAATAATTGTCGAGTTCTGCTGTCTTGTCGACCAGCGAAATGCTCGTGATACCGCCGCCACGTTTCTGCATGTTCCTGGTGATGCTTTCCGTTGCGGCCAAAAGTTTTGGTTTGATGTACTCAAAGAAAACCCTGAGCTTTTGGGCATCACCATGAAACAGAAAATGTACGTGCCCGATCTTCTCAGTTCCTAAAACGGTCGCTTTAAATCCGCCTCGCGCAGCCCAGAATTTAGCGGCTTTTGCGGCAGCCGCGACCACCGAACTTTCCTCGATCGCCATCGGAACCGCGTAATATTTGCCGTTGATCAAAAAATTCGGCGCAATGCCAAGCGGAAGGTAAAAATTTGTAACGGTATTCTCGATGAATTCGTCGTGTAATTGCTGGAGCTTTTCGTCGGAATTGCGGTATTTACGGATAAGTTCCGACGCGTCGATCGGATTTGAAAAAAAAGTTTCGGCGATCCAATCGATTTTTTCGTCAGTGGAAAAGCGGGAGAAACCTGAGACGGGCTGACTCATCTTTTTTTGTGCAAATATACGTGAGGACACCGGATAAAAACAGTCGGCTATTTCTGTAAATCTTGAAAATGCGGATTTCCCGTAAGTCGGTTATCGATTTTTATGGTATATTACTTTCAGGGAAGGGGCCAATGTTTATCCCTGCTCATTTCCTGAACTTTTCAAATACGGTTTATCCGCATATTTTCATAAAAAATCAGATGTGGTTGATTTTTAACAAACTCTTATTTTAGATTGTCTTGCTGCAGCCGTATCTTTCGCGGGATGGAGCAGCGGGAGGATTTTATCAAAGGGCGTGGGGCACAGATGCATATCCACAACCGGTTTTTTAAGGAATCGTATGAAATCATGGACGAGTTCCTCAATTATTGCGCGCTTGAAGGCGATTCACCGGACGATAACCGTACTCAATTCCTCGAAGTTTTGCCAACGACGATCATCAATACCGTCGACAGTCCCGACCTGAGCATGGCGTATTCGATGAATCCTTACCAGGGTTGTGAACACGGCTGTATTTATTGCTATGCGCGAAACAGCCATGAATATTGGGGTTATGATGCCGGACTTGATTTCGAGCGTAAGATACTTGTCAAGAAAAACGCACCGCAGCTTCTTGAAGACAAATTGCTGTCGAAGAATTGGAAAGCCGCGACCATGATGCTTTCGGGAAATACCGATTGTTATCAGCCGGCGGAAAAGAAATACGGGATTACCAGGCAATGCCTTGAGATTTTATATAAGTATCGGCATCCGGTCGGAATCATTACCAAAAATTCCTTGATCAAGCGTGACCTCGATATCCTGGAAGAGCTGGCGAAAGACAATCTTGCTGGTGTCAGCATCTCAATCACCTCCTTATCTGAGAAGACCCGGCAACTTGTGGAACCGCGGACCGCAACAATTGCTAAGCGGCTGGACACGGTTTCAAAACTGTCCGATAAAGGAATCCCGGTAAATGTAATGCTCGCACCAATCATTCCCGGAATCAACAGCCATGAAATACTTCCATTGGCAAAAGCCGCATCCGATGCGGGCGCCGTTTCTATCGCCCATACCGTTGTTCGCCTGAATGGCGCCATCGGAGAGATATTTACGGATTGGATCCACAAAGCTATGCCTGACCGTGCACAGAAAGTCCTCAATCAAATAAGTGAGATCCACGGCGGAACGCTCAACGACAGCCGTTGGGGAACGCGGATGAAAGGCGAAGGAAATTTTTCGACGCAGATCAGTTCACAGATCGCTTTGGCGAGGAGGAAATTTTTTAAAGGAAAAACTTATCCGGAATTGAACACGACGCTTTTTGAACAATATAAAACGGGGCAACTTGGCCTTTTTTAACAGTCGGAAAAATTTTTCAATCCACACTCTATACAAAATTACTGGCCGCCTGGTTTTTTTTTGTGCAAAACCGCACCAAGTATTCGGCCGAATTTCTTAGGGATAAACCCACAGCTTCCCCTACCCACATTACCAAAGTAGCATTTAAACATGAACTCGAGACAGGGAAAAACCCCATGAAATGTTAATCTATTTGGATAACGAATATTAAGCGCACGCGAAAAAACCATTAAATTGAACGCACTTGAGTGTTGATCCAATTTCCAAGGAGTAAAATGCAAATTCTTGACAAACCGCAAACCAAATTTCGTTTAAAAATCACTGTAACATTTCACTTAAAGTCCGACCAACGCCAATCAACCAAAAGCCGCTTTTCGAACGAAAATTGACGCTATGTCTAATTTTTTCACTAAAATTGACGGTTTTTACATTATTCCACAAAATGATTAAATCCTTTAGGCTTGCCGCCTTTTTCCTGTTTTTGAGCTTAACTGCTGTCTCTCAGCAGAAAATCACGGTCGAAGAAATATTTACAGGCGCATTCAGAGCCAAATCGATGGAAGAACTCAAATCGATGACAAATGCGAATCACTATACAGTGCTTAACTTCGACCGCCAGGCCCGTTCACAAAGCATCGATCTGTTTGATTTCGCGACACGGAAAAAGATTGGGACGATTCTTTCGACAAAAAACGGAGGTGAACTCGAATCGATCGACAATTATTCCTTTAGTAAAGACGAGAAGAAAATATTGATCGGGAACAACTCAAAACAGATATTCCGCCATTCTTTCACCGGCGATTACTTCGTTTACGATATTCCGTCAAAAAAACTTCAAAAAGTGCTGACGGCTGTACAGGAGCCGACATTTTCGCCCGATGGCACCAGGATCGCTTACGCAAAAGAAAATAATCTTTACCTCTACGACATTGCGACGGGTAAATCGCAGCAGATTACCACAGACGGGAAAAAGAATTCGATCATAAACGGAATTACCGATTGGGTTTACGAAGAGGAATTTTCTTTTGTTCGAGCTTTCGACTGGAGTGCCGATGGTAAGAAGATCGCATTCATCAGGTTTGACGAAACCGATGTGCCGGAATTTTCGATGACGGTTTTCAAAAAAGACCTTTATCCAAAGACTGAGACTTTCAAATACCCCAAAGCGGGCGAGAAGAACGCCAATGTCACTTTGCATCTTTATGACGTCGCTTCAAACCGGACGATCAATGCTAATCTTGGTAATTATAAGGATTTTTACATTCCTCGTATCAAATGGACAAACGATCCGAATTTTCTGAGCGTACAGGTTTTGAATCGTCATCAGGATAACCTCGACCTGATCTTTGTCGACGGCAGAAATGGAACGTCAAAAATTATTTTGAATGAAAAGGACAAAGCTTACGTGGACATTACCGATAATCTTACTTTCTTAAAAGACAACAGTTTTATCTGGACAAGTGAAAAGGACGGATTCAATCACATCTATCTCTACGATAAAAATGGCAAGCTTAAAAATCAGGTCACGAAAGGCAATTGGGAAGTGACGGATTATTATGGATTGGATGAAAAGACAAACACTATTTTCTATCGATCTGTCGAAGGTGGATCCATCAACCGCGATGTATACAAAATTGGGCTGAATGGAAAGAACAAAGTCCGTCTGACAAACAAAACAGGAATTAATAAAGCAATCTTCAGCCCCGATTACACTTACTTTATCAATGCGTTTTCAAGTGCGAGTCAGCCTCCCGTTTACACGCTGAACGACGCAAAAACCGGGAAAGAGATCCAGACGATCGTTGAGAATGGCGATTTGTCGAAAAAGCTTGCCAATTACGATCTTCCTTCAAAGGAATTCTTTGAATTGAAAACTGCCAAGGGACATAACCTCAATGCATGGATCATTAAACCGAAGGATTTCGATGCGTCGAAGAAATATCCTGTCTTGATGTATCAATATTCCGGTCCGGGATCGCAGAAAGTGGTGAACAGCTGGAATAATTCGGATGATTTCTGGTCGATGATGCTTTCGCAAAACGGATACATTGTAGTTTGCGTCGATGGCCGGGGAACGGGTTTTAAAGGTGCCGAATTCAAGAAAGTAACCCAAAAGCAATTGGGCAAATATGAAGTCGAAGACCAAATCGATGCGGCTAAGGTCATTGGAGAATATCCATATGTCGACAAAACACGGATAGGCATTTTCGGCTGGAGTTACGGCGGATTCATGGCAGCTAACTGCATCCTGAAAGGCAACGATGTTTTCAGGACGGCGATCGCGGTTGCGCCGGTGACTAACTGGAGATTCTACGATTCTATATATACCGAAAGATACATGCAGACGCCACAGGAAAATGCTTCCGGATATGATGACAATTCGCCAATCAATCACGTCGACAAGCTTAAAGGAAATTTACTTTTGATCCACGGCTCGGGCGACGACAATGTGCATGTTCAAAATACAATGCAGATGATGGAAGCGCTGATCCAGGCGAACAAACAGTTCGATTCGCAGATCTATCCCGACAAAGCACACGGGATTTCAGGCGGGAAAACGCGGATTCAATTGTACAATAAGATGACAAACTATCTAAAAGAAAAACTATAGATGAAAGCAAAGCACCCGAAAGGCCTCTATTATTTGTTTTTTACCGAGATGTGGGAACGTTTCGGGTATTATCTGCTCATCGGGATCTTTGTCCTTTATATGACCGACGTCGACAAAGGCGGTCTGGCAATTGGCGACAAAAATGCGGACGACATTTTCGGGACTTTCATCGCACTTGTATACCTGACGCCATTCCTCGGCGGATTTTTGGCCGACCGGCTGCTTGGATATGTGAAAGCAATATACATCGGCGGAACGTTGATGGGGCTTGGCTATTTAGGTCTCGCGCTTCCGGGAACTAACACCTTTTATGTGTCGCTTGCATTGATCTGCATCGGAAATGGGCTATTTAAACCAAGCATATCCACATTGTTGGGAAATCTTTATTCGCCCGACGAATACAAGGCTTTTAAAGATTCAGGTTACAGCATTTTCTACATGGGAATCAATATCGGAGCGCTTGTCTGTAATTTCATCGCAGCATTCATGCGTAATAAATTCGGATGGGGCGCGGCGTTCGCATCTGCCGGGATCGGGATGTTCATCGGACTGATCGTTTTCACTGCCGGACTAAAATATGTAAGGGAAGCCAACGTAATGAAACCGGCCGAACAAGGCGACGTCGGAATCTCAAAAGTCCTGACATATGTTTTCCTTCCCGCAATTTTATTCGGTGCGATCGGTTGGTTTTTACCCGGAAACATTTTGGGCAGCGATTCAACCGATGCATTTATCTGCGCATGCATTCCGGTAATCGTATTCTATATTTCTTTGTTTGTTCGTGCAAACCAAAACGACAAGCGTCCTATAGCCGCGTTACTCGCGATCTTCGCCGTCAGCGTGATGTTTTGGGCGGTCTTCAAGCAAAATGGAACGGCACTAACTCGTTGGGCGAACTATTACACCGACAGAAGCGTGGCACCGGCGATCGAGCAATCTCTCGGCACATTGTATCTCGCCGAAAGCCGCACGTTTACGATGGATACGGTCACGGTTTACGATGATCAGTTCCGGGCGCAAATGGACGAAACGGGCAATCCACAAAAGGAATTCGGCACTGATGTCTATTTCAAAAACGTATCACCGGACCAGACTCCGCCCGAAAACGGGAATATCTACCTATTAAATACCGAAATTTTCCAGTCGATAAATCCCGCGTGGGTAATCATCCTGACGCCTGTTTTGGTTTGGATTTTTACGATGCTTCGTCGTCGTGGCAAGGAACCGACAACGGCAAGTAAGATTGCCCTCGGGTTATTCATTACCGCGCTGTCATGTCTTTTGATGGTCGCCGCGGCATATGTTGGTAATAACGGCGAAATAAAAGTATCTCCATGGTGGCTCGTCGGATGTTACGGAGTCGTGACCGTGGGTGAGTTGCTGCTAAGTCCGATGGGATTATCGCTAGTTTCGAAGTTGAGTCCGCCGAGGATCACAGCGCTGATGATGGGCGGATTTTTCCTTTCCACATCGATCGGAAACAAGTTGTCGGGCGTGCTCGCGAGTATGTGGTACGACTATGATCACAAAGCAAATTTCTTCTGGATAAATTTTATACTTTTGATCGCGGCCACACTTTTGGCGGCTTCACTACTGAAATGGCTCAATGCCATCATGAAAGAAAAAAACGTTAACTAACCAACCTAATAATAAACAAAATGGCAGAAACAGCGGTAAAATCGGGGCATCCAAAAGGACTTTGGGTTCTTTTCGGAACAGAAATGTGGGAGCGATTCAACTTCTACGGAATGCGTGCGATCCTCACTTTATTCATGGTAAATGCCCTGATAATGAAGGAAGAAGAAGCGTCGATTATATACGGCGGATTCCTCGGACTTTGTTACCTGACTCCAATGCTTGGCGGCTTTATTGCCGACCGTTTTTTCGGAAACCGAAATTGCATTTTGCTGGGCGGGCTTATGATGGCGATCGGGCAATTGGCGCTGTTTTTCAGTGCGAGCGTCTTTGATACGAATTTAAGCCTCGCAAATACGCTGATGTGGATCGCTTTGGGAATCATCGTTTTTGGAAACGGATTCTTTAAGCCGAATATCTCATCGATGGTAGGAAGTCTTTATCCAAAACAGGAAAAATCAAAGCTCGATACTGCTTTTACCATCTTTTATATGGGAATCAATATCGGTGCATTCCTCGGCCAGCTCATCTGCCCATTGATTGGAGACGTTAAGGATGCGGGCGGAATTCGTGATGTCCACGCGTTTAAATGGGGATTTCTTGCCGCGGGGATCGCGATGATCATCGGAACTGCGATATTTTTCATCTTAAAGAATAAATACGTCGTCACACCTGAAGGAAGGCCAATTGGCGGCAAGCCATCCGGACACGATGCGTCGGACTATGAAGTGGGTGAATCCCAAAAAGCTGAGTTCTCGATGAAGTCGATCCTGACAGCGGTTGCGATATTCATTGGTGTTTTTCTCCTTTTTAATTTCTTTACCGAAGGCGACAACATCGTAAAAAATTACATTTATCCAATTATCTACGCAAGTGGTGTATCACTCGCAGTTCTTATTTTGCTCGACAGTACTTTGACGAAAGTCGAAACACAGCGTATATGGGTAATCTATATCATGTCGTTTTTCATCATCTTCTTTTGGGCAGCATTCGAACAGGCAGGTTCATCACTGACATTCATCGCCGATAATCAGACCGACCGTAACATTTTCGGATATAACATGCCTCCGTCGATGGTTCAGATCTTCAACGGGGTATTCGTGGTGATGTTCGCGTTTCCATTTAGTATGTTGTGGGATAAACTCAGGGCAAATAAGCTCGAACCGCTTTCAACCGTAAAACAGTCAATCGGTCTTTTCCTGATCGCGGTAAGTTACTTCATCATCGCGCACAACGTGAAAGATCTTGGAAGTACCGGTTTGCTTGCCATCAAGTGGTTGATCTTATTGTATCTGATCCAAACCTGGGCGGAGCTTTGTCTTTCGCCAATCGGATTGTCGCTCGTCGGAAAACTTGCGCCAAAACGTTTTGCGTCTCTTGCGTATGGCGTATTCTTTATTTCGTCCGCTGCGGGATATGCACTTTCGGGAACGCTGGGGTCTATCCTTCCTGCAACCGGTGATAAATTCGCAAAAGCTGACGAACTCGGGATCGACCTTCAGGCTATCCTCGACAAGAAGGTAACGCCCACCGCGGAACAATTGAGAATTCTTGATGAAAATCAGATCAGTGCAGCACACAAGTCGTTCGCCGGATTTGAAATCACGAATCTCTATGAATTCTTTATGGTGTTTGTCGTATTGTGCGGTATTGCAGCTGTGATTTTATTCGCACTTACGCCGAAAATCAAGAAAATGATGCACGGGGTCAGATAATGGAGCAGGTACCCGTAACGAGCCTCGAAGCGATCCAGAATTTTAAAGGGAAATACCCAAAACAGCTTTGGTATTTGTTCTTTAGTGAAATGTGGGAACGGTTCAGTTTCTACGGGATGCGCGGGATGCTCGTCATCTTTATGGTTAGCCAATTGATGATGGGCGAGAAGGAAGCAAACCTTCAGTACGGCGCGACGCAGGCTTTTGTTTACGCTTTTACTTTTGTCGGCGGACTGCTTGCCGATAAGATCCTTGGATATCGGAAGTCGTTATTTTGGGGCGGACTTCTGATGATCGTAGGCAGCGTGATCCTGGCCATCGATCCTAAACAATTCTTTTTTCTTGGAATCAGCTTTACGATAATCGGCACGGGATTCTTTAAACCCAATATTTCAACGATGGTCGGAAAGCTCTACCGTGAAGATGACAACCGTCGGGACGCCGGATTTTCATTATTCTATGCCGGCGTAAATCTCGGTGCATTGATCGGAGGTTATATCTGCATCGCCGTCGCTAATGGTAACATGTTCGAATCGTTTGTTCCCGAACATTTGCGATGGAATGTCGCATTTGGATTTGCCGCCTTGGTGATGATTATCAGCCTGCTCACATTTACGCAGACTCAGAAAACATTGGGAATCATCGGTCTTTCGCCTTTGGCCGAATTACAGGTATCGAAGAGAAAAGCCTTCGAATATGCAACATATATCTTTTCGCTTGCGGTCATCCCACTGATCATCCTGATGGTATCGCAAACCGAATATACCGATATCTTCATGTTCATCATCGGTCCGGCGTCACTGCTTTATCTGTTTTATGAAATGCGCAATTTCTCCATTGTCGAAAACAAGAAACTGATTGCGGCGCTGATCTTCATGATCTTCTCGATATTTTTCTGGGCGTTCTTCGAGCAAAGCGGCGGATCGCTGAGTTTGTTTGCAGCAAACAATCTCGAAAAGCATTTCCTAGGCGTCGAACTGGATCCGAATGGAGTGAATAATTCAGCCAATTCATTGTTTGTGATCATGTTCGCGACCGTGGTTGGAGTGGGATGGCTATATATGAGCAATCGCAGGATCGAACCTAATACCGTTGTAAAATTTGGACTCGGATTCCTGTTCCTTGCCGGCGGGTTCTACGTTTTTTATTACACACAATTCCTTTCGAGCCCCGAAGGCATAACATCTCTCGAGCTTTTTACGTTTGGATGGTTTGTGATCACATTCGGGGAACTCTGTTTGTCGCCGATCGGAATGTCGGCCATGACGAGGCTGTCGCCCGAAAAGACACAGGCGGTCGTTAT
>CBDUBP010000003.1:0-23963 GCA_965365415.1 uncultured bacterium
AAGACGCTCTGCTTTTCCTGATGTTCTTTCTTATCGCGCTGATCAATGCCGTTCTCACACACAAGGTCCGGCGTGCTGAACAGCTTGCCCAAATCAGGGAAATACGATGGAATACGATGAAACTGTACAATGCGCTTCTTGATTCGCTTTCACACGAACTTCGAACCCCGATTTCACTAATTACCGGTGGAATAGGAACGTTGCAGGAAAAGCATCAGACATTGTCCGATAGTAACCGAATAAAGTTATTGGCGGAAATGGAAAAAGCTTCATTCCGCCTGAATTATCAAGTGGAAAATCTCTTGAACATGTCTCGGATCGAATCCGGTTTCATACAGCCCAAGTATGATTGGTGCGATGTTCGCGAATTGCTGTTCAACGTACTGAGCAATCTAAAGGAAGAATCGCAAAGCCATTTGTTGAATGTCAATATTGCTGAAAGCCTGCCCTTATTTAAACTGGATTATGGATTGACCGAACATATTCTTTACAATCTTATTCATAATGCCACACAGTACAGCGGCAACGATCAGCGGATTGATATCGGAGTCTATTATAATCCTGAAGTCGACTTTGAATTTCATGAAGGAAATCCATACACCCTAAAGATCACCATTTCCGATAGTGGCCCGGGGTTTCCTGAAGATGAGATCGAAAAAGTATTCGAGAAATTTTACCGGCTAAAACACTCGAAAACCGGAGGGACCGGATTGGGCCTGTCGATTGTAAAAGGCTTTGTCGAATCTCAAAACGGCAAGGTGATCCTTGAGAATAAAAACGGCGGATCCGAGTTCACGCTGCTTTTCCCATGTGAAACGATCCAAGTAAAAAATATCGAAAATGACTAAGAACACAACAATCCTTGTGATCGACGACGAACCACAGATCCGCAAATTGCTCGAAATTACGCTGGAGTCGGACAATTACAAAACCCTGTTCGCATCTACCGGCAAAGAAGGAATTGTTCTCGCTGCAAGCCACAAACCGGATCTGATTTTATTGGACCTTGGATTAGCTGATTTAGACGGACAGGAAGTATTGGTGAAACTTCGGGAATGGTATTCAGATCCGATCATTATCCTGACCGTAAAAAATACGGAGAGCGAGATCGTCCGTGCGCTCGACAATGGCGCCAATGATTTTCTGACAAAGCCTTTCAGGTCACAGGAATTGCTTGCACGAATCAGATCGGCATTGCGGAACCGGAATATCGCTCAAACCGATTTGGTTTACGTCTTTCAAAATATCACCATCGATCTGACGGCACATACCGTTAAAGTCAAAGATGAATTCATAAAACTGACCGCTACCGAATTTCAATTGCTTGCGATGTTAGTCCAAAATGAAGGTCGTGTACTTACCCATCAGTATCTATTGAAGGAAGTTTGGGGAGCAAGCCATATTGAACAGACGCAGTATCTCAGGGTTTTCATTGCGCAATTGAGAAAGAAAATTGAAGTGGATGCGAACAGTCCGCAATACATATTAACCGAATCGGGTATCGGATACCGATTTAACGCTTCATAACCATGAGAACGATTTCAACCGTATTATTTGTTGGATTGTTTTGCGTCGGCGCCAATTCCCAAACAGATACGTCATCGGTAAAAATTCCTTTTGACGGAATGAATCTTTCGTGGATCAACGGCCAAAACCGTCAAAAAGATTTTCCGCTTACATTGAAGGATTCAGAAGGAGTAACCATTTTGACGGGTGTGGCTTATCTCGATACTTATATTAATTACGATTTCAATAATCCGATTGATAATACGCATACCATTTCGTCTACGATGGGCCGAAGTAATGAGTTTACATTAAACCTCGCAAGTGTCGGGATTGAAACCAATTATAGAAATATTCTGGGACGGATCTGGCTGCAGTTTGGACAAATGTCATCGATTATTCAGGACCTTGACGCGACAACCGGCCATGGCAGGAACACCTCTATTGAAAATTTAAAGTATATCCGTGAAGCTGCCGCGGGATATCACTTCGATGTCTGGCATGGAATCAACGTCGAAATGGGGATTTTTATGAGTTACATTGGTTTGGAAAGCTATGTTACACAGGAGAACTGGTCGTATCAAAGATCGATGGTTTGCGATTTTACGCCTTTTTACTTTTCCGGTGCGCGGATACAGGCATTCCCTTCAAAAGAGTACAAGACCGAATTATGGATCCTGAACGGCTGGCAATCGTATAATTCATGGGGACACGGACCGGGAGTTGGCAATTCGAACTATTATCGGCCAAATGAAAACCTGCAGCTTGTTGCCAACTTCTATTATGGAAAAGATTCCCGTGCGACTGTTGAGAGGTTTCACCATGACAATAGTATCGTTTTCCGTTATCTGAATCGACCCGATACAAACGGAGTGTCCCAGGCAGCTTTCAGCCTGAATTTGCATTATGGATTTCAAAACGGTAATGACGTTTCTCCATCTGAAAATTATATGACCGGCGCTTCCTTAGGTAACAGGATCTGGTTCAGGCAAAATAGGGCTGCAGTTACTTTACGCGCTGATTTCGTAAAAAATCCGGGACTCTACCTTGCTTTTTCGCCGTCGCCGGTTACGCCAAATGATTTTACTGACGCGATCGATCTCGATCCTTCCAAGAATCTAACGATAGGTCAGGGAACCGCAACATTTGATGTAATGCCGAACGATTTCGTCACATTCCGTCTGGAATATAGGTATAGAAGAAGCGACAAGCCGTATTTCGCCGGAAGAGGCGGAACAACATCCCCCGACGGCTGGACCGACTCTTCAACTGAGACCTGGCGCCCTGATCTGGAAAACGAAGAACATGGAATAACAATCGCAGTCAATTTTCGACTTTAAATCATTTTTATGCAGTCAAAAACTCACGAATTACATAGCAGACTTTCCTTAGGAGGCGTATTGGTTGCCTTAGGCATTATCTACGGCGATATCGGAACGTCGCCATTATATGTGATGAAAGCCATTGTTGGAACCGCTGTCATCAATCCGGATGTTGTACTGGGCGGCGTTTCATGCGTTTTCTGGACGCTGACTTTGCAAACAACCATCAAGTATGTGATCATAACATTAAGCGCGGACAATCATGGCGAGGGCGGAATTTTTGCACTTTTCGCACTTGTGAAGAAGATGAAAGTGAAATGGCTGATTGTTCCTGCTATTATCGGTGGAAGCGCATTGCTTGCCGACGGTATAATCACACCGCCGATATCAGTATCATCCGCAGTCGAAGGCCTGCAAACTTTTTATCCGAAAATCGACACGATTCCAATTGTGATCGGAATTTTAATCCTTCTCTTCACCATTCAGCAGTTTGGGACCAAGCTCGTAGGCAAATTCTTTTCGCCTATTATGCTGCTGTGGTTTACCATGCTGGGCGTTTTAGGAGTTATTCAAATTATGAATCATCCTGAAGTTTTCAAGGCTCTAAACCCTTATTATGCGTATCATTTATTAAGCATTCATCCTGAAGGTATTTTTGTACTGGGCTTTGTGTTCTTATGTACCACCGGTGCCGAAGCATTGTATTCGGATATGGGTCATTGTGGAAGAAGAAATATCCGGATCAGCTGGATCTTTGTAAAATCAATGCTTGTACTGAATTATTTCGGTCAAGGTGCTTATCTCATCACAAAAAGAGGACACACTTTAAATGAATTGGGTGGTGAATTTGGGAATCCCTTCTATCTGATCATGGATAAATGGTTTATGCCATTCGGTATCTGCATCGCAACTTTGGCCGCCGTAATTGCATCCCAAGCGCTCATCAGCGGATCATTTACACTGATAAACGAGGCTGTCAGGCTTAATTTCTGGCCTAAAGTGCTGACCAAATATCCGACCGAGCACAAAGGGCAATTATACATTCCGTCTATCAACTGGCTATTGCTGGCCGGATGTATCATGATTGTCCTGCATTTCGAAGAATCTTCAAATATGGAAGCTGCATACGGACTGGCTATCGTATTATGTATGATAATGACCACAATCCTGCTTAATTATTTTCTCATTTTCAAAAGGGTCCCATGGTATTTTATGTCGCCGATCATTGGAGGCTACATTTTGATAGAATTGTCATTCCTGTTTGCAAACCTTAAGAAATTTACGCATGGCGGATATGTGACCCTGCTGATAGCAATCGGTTTGATAGGCGTTATGACAACATGGTATTTGGCCAAGCAAATCGGGAAAAAACACACTAAGATGGTAAAGCTAGAGCTCTATAAAAAAGTTCTTGCGGAACTCAGTATAGACCTTTCCATTACCAAGTATGCGACACATTTGGTATATCTGACAAATTCCAACAGAGTTGATGAAATTGAAGAGAAAGTGATGTTTTCGATCTTGCAGCAGCGTCCGAAACGGGCCGATATCTATTGGTTTATTCATGTCAATATACTAAACGTGCCGTATGCCCAGGAATACCGTGTAACCGAATTGGTCAAAGACGACATGTTGCGGGTGGATTTCAATATTGGATTTCGAGAAGCCACTAAAATCAATCTGATGTTTAAGCAGGTTCTGCGCGACCTCGTGCAAAAAGGCGAAGTTGATGTGACCAGCAGATACGAATCGCTGAGCAAAAACAATATCATCGGCGATTTTAAATTTGTGCTTTCAGAAAAATATCTTTCTAATGACAGTGAGCTTAGATGGCACGATAAGATTATTATGAATACATATTTCCTGTTGAAGCGCTTCAGCCTTTCGGAAGAGCAAGCCTACGGACTTGACACAAGTTCGGTTAAGGTCGAGAAGTTTCCATTAATACTAAATCCGCCGGAAAAAATATATTTGAAAAGGGTGTCGTAAAGAATGAGCTGAGTTCAGTTCGCTGGTCTTGTACAAACTCGAAAATGATCTCAAGATCGGTTTCACGAAAACTGCGGCAGCGACAGAAACTTTAAATACCTTTAATTTTATCCGGTGGCGATGGACGGAAGAAAGATTACAATCCTCAATTTTGCCGGGCTGGAAAAGATATACAATGGATCAGCCGGCGGTTTGATTGTGTCGGTATTCTCTAATAATTCCGTTGACATCCCTGAACTGTTCCCGGATTTTCGCAATGCCTTTTTCAATCTTTTCGTGGCATTCCAGAAAATTGGGATCGCTCACTTTATTATCAATAGAAGAGAACAGAATCTCGTTGCATTCATGACGCATTACTTCAATTGTTTTCTCGATTCCAAGAAGAATCTCTAAAATACTTTCAACCTCTTCGAGGACATCTTTGCGATTGATATTCTTAATTAAGAGGATTACATCATTCTTTGCAAGCTCATTTTGAAGCTGCAGATCTTTGATTTGTTCATTCTTTTGAGCAAGATCTATTTGTAGCTGCTCAATATCAAGGTGGGGTCTATGCATCACAGTGGAGTCTTCAAAGAGTTAGGGGCATTTACATTACTCAGGTATTAACATAGGGAAAGTCTTTGACAAATTTATGCAGTCGATACTTCTTAAAAGATGATGATCATCACCGGAAAACATGATTGTCCTGACGAGATCGCCGCCTAATAAACTTCACCGGAATCTTGATTGAGATCACCGAAAGCACTGACTGGCATCATTTTCAGGAACATACTGGAACACTTATTTTGAAATATCTAAACGTGGAGAAAGAGCTTCCAATTTATCAATGAGGAAATCCGTAAAAAATATTACATGGCAACGAAATGCATTACTAGCGATACTTGCTTATGAAGTTATCGGATGCATTATTGGCGGAACCCTTTTAATCATTTCTCCGGACGGTAGTAAGATGGAAATGCCTGTGCACATCATGCACGGCATTTTTAAAGATTTCCTGATTCCCGGAATCATTCTGTTTGCGCTGGGAATTATAAACAGCTTTGCTTTCATTTCTGTTTATCGCAAAACTTCAAACGACTGGCGGGACGCATTGCTATCGATGACTTTAATGATCGTATGGTTTACTGTAGAGATATTGATCCTTCGCGAGCTACACTGGCTGCATGCGATGTGGGGGTTGCCTGTTTTATATGGGTGGGTCCTGTCGGTTCCGCTGATGAAAGCAAGACTGAGGCATAAGGCGCAAAAGCTATTATTGTTTTGTGGAATTACCGCATCATTATGGTTTGCAGCGATCAATTATTTTATTCCCATTGTTGCCGAAAGCTATGACCCTGTCCGGTATACGGTCAGCGAATTGTTTGCCGTGAACACCTCAACCCGAATTCTCTGGGTGTTACTCGTGATACCGCATTTTTTGCTGCTTGCAGCCTTTGGATGGGGTGTCCTCGGACTTGCAGAAAAAAATACCAGACTTCGCGCTGCCGGTATATTACTCATTATTTATTCCGTTTTAAACTTTTACTGGCCGCCAATGCACCAACGCGAAACAATCGCTTCGGGCGGCGGTGCCCGGACGGATATTTTGCATATCGGCTGGACATTGATGGGGGTCATCCTGAACCTGCTTATCATTTGGCTTGGCGCACTCGGACTGCCGCACAGGTTTCGGCTCTTTTCGGTGATTTGCTGGGTCGTTGTTCTAACATTCGGCATAATCACCATTTACGAGACTCCGGCAATGTTTTCTGATGATCCGACGCCTTACATAGGTCTTTGGGAGCGAATTGCTTTGGCTGCATTCGATGTGTGGCTGTTGGTTTTTGCCGTTTCACTGGTCAGGCAGTATAATATGATTGTGCGGTTAAGAATATAAATAAAAGTTGCACTATGGGCATCGCAAAGTCCGTTTTATCAATGTATAATCAAAATAGACCATGAAAATATTTTTTGTACTAATTGCCTTCATGCTTCAACAGCAATGGGAGCCTGATTTCGAAAACGCTAAGAAGATTGCCAGGGAAAAGCATGAGCTGATCTTACTTAATTTTTCCGGATCCGATTGGTGCGGCCCGTGCATCCAATTGCGGAAAAACTACTTTGAGAGTGATGTCTTCAGGCAGATGGCACATGAACACCTTGTGTTGGTCAATGCAGATTTTCCACGGAAGAAGAAAAATCAGAACTCTTCGGAAGCAATTAAAAGAAATGAAGCTTTAGCAGAAATATATAATAAGAACGGAATCTTTCCTTTAACGCTTTTGCTTGATGCGGACGGCAAGGTCGTAAAGAGATGGGAAGGAAGACCCGATATCTCCGTAGAGAAGTGGGTAACTGAAATTCAATCAATTTGTAATGATCACAGATGATCGCCTTACGATGATGAAATTCTCTCGGTCTTTAAAATTAATGGGGAATAATTTTGTCATAACTGTGGTCGCGCCAGATGAGTTTGAAGCGGCCGATAATATTACACGTGCTACCAATGAGATTAAGCGGATCGAACAGCTTCTTACGACGTTCGATAGTTGCAGCCAGACTAACCGGATCAATTCGCAAGCCGGAATCGCTCCCGTTAAGGTGGATTTCGAGATTTTTTCCCTTATCGAACGGTGCATAGCGATTTCGAAAATTACCCAGGGTGCATTCGACATTACTTATGGCAGCATCGATAAAAGCCTCTGGAATTTCGACCGGAACATGACATCGCTTCCCAGTAAGAAAACCGCACAAAAGATGGTGCATCTGGTCAATTATCGCAATATAATCCTCGACAGGAAAGATTGCAGCGTATTCCTGAAAAATAAAGGGATGAGGATCGGTTTTGGCGGCATCGGCAAAGGATATGCCGCGGAGATGGCGAAAAAACTGTTGATGATAAACGGGGTTCATTCGGGTATCATCAACGCGAGCGGCGATTTAACTGCGTGGGGGAATCAACCGGATGGCAAACCCTGGACAATTGGAATAGCAAACCCGGATTTGCCGACAAAAGCATTCTCTTACATTGAAATATCCAATATGGCGGTGGCAACATCCGGGAACTATGAAAAATATATTCTTATTGATGGGAGAAAATATTCACATACCATAGATCCAAAAACAGGATTGCCGATAAAGGGAATCAAAAGTGTAACGGTGATCGCCGGTAATGCCGAATTTGCCGATGCCATGGCCACACCAATATCAGTAATGGGAATCAGAGCAGGTATAAACCTGATTGATCAGATCCCCGATATCCATTGCATCATCATCGATGACGCCAACAAAATCTACACTTCAAAAAATATCAATCTGACATGAAAAGCACCATTTTCTTAACTGCAATTGCATGCGCCATGCAGCTGTCATGCACGCCCGTAAAGGAGTATCAAAAACAAAAATTGAATGATTCCGAGATGGCGCTTTCAACGAGGAAAGTTCAAAAAACTGAAATGAGCTTTCAAACCTATCGCGAAGGATCTTCCGGCGGAAACTCCGGGAAAGTAGGCGGAGGATGCGGCTGTAATTAATCCGGCAAAATCACAAAATGAAAATCATTTATATCACCGGCCTGGCTCTTCTGGCGTTTTTAAGAGTCCAGTCGCAAGTCATATCATCAGATACGACAGCATACAAAAGCAAGAAAATCAAGATCGAGGAAATCAACCTGATCTCAAGCTATTATAAACAGGACGGTGATAACTCGGCCGTCATGGGTGGTGTCGGATCTGAAAAATTAACCGATATTTCCAATAGTATTGATGTGCGATTGATTAAATATGACAGTTCGCGAAAAAAACATACGCTTGACCTCGAATTGGGACTAGATCATTACACATCGGCTTCATCAGACATGATCGACCTGCAGGCGAATTCATCGGCTTCTTCGGCCGACAACCGCTTTTACCCTTCAGTTGGCTACGCTGTTGAAAATGAAGAAAGAGGAACGATGTTCGGAGCGGGTGTTTCATCTTCAATTGAATATGATTATCAGTCCTATGGAGGAAATGTGGCATACTCGAGAAAGTCCAAGGATCGGAACGCCGAATTTGCCGCGAAATTTCAAATGTTTCTCGATCAGGTAAAACTGATACTCCCGGTCGAATTGCGCACCGGTGAGGGCGGAAAAGGCTCGGCGGGAAGGAATACGTTTGCGGGCACAATCAGTTATTCGCAAATTGTAAATAGAAATTTTCAGATTCTCCTCATGGCGGATATCATCTCGCAGAGCGGATACCTTGGATTGCCTTTTCACAGGGTTTATTTCGATGATGGCACGCTGCATCAGGAAAAATTGCCGGATTCCCGATTAAAAATCCCCGTTTCAGTAAGAACAAGCTATTTTTTCGGAGAGCATATGATCATCAGGGCATACTACCGGTTCTATACCGATGATTGGGGAATCAATTCGCATACTGCTGATATTGAAATACCAATTAAAGTCACATCATTTTTTTCGCTAAGTCCGTTTTTTCGCTATTATAATCAATCTGCATCGAAATATTTTGATGGTTTTGAGGAACATTCAACATCAGATGAATTTTATACCAGTAATCACGATTTATCGAAGTTTAACAGCAACTTCTTTGGTATCGGCCTAAAATATTCACCGCCCGCGGGCGTACTTGGTTTGGCGCATTTTCATACCGTCGAGTTTAGATATGGGCATTATACGAAAGACATTGGCATGACAGCCGATATAGTGACTGTGAATATAAAGTATAGATGATCCTACTTAAGGAGAAGTTCAATTATAGAAAAAATTGCCGCCAGCACTACGGAAAAGATAAAATTAAGGGCTAATCCTGCTTTGATCATGGATTGTTGAGGAACCAATCCGGTCCCATACACCAATGCGTTGGGCGGTGTTCCTACGGGCAGCATGAATCCATAAGATACGGCGAATGTTGCCGGCAAAACAATGAGAACAGGACTAATTTCCAGCTGAACTGCGAGTGCATACAACAAGGGAAGAAGCAATGCGGCGGTGGCGGTATTGCTCACAAATTCTGTGAGTATAATGCAGGATGCAATGATAATCCACAGAAAAAAAGGAAAAGGAAAATAATCCATTGTGCCGGCAATGCCTGACATTAATGTATGGCCTAAACCACTGCTTAGAATTATTGCACCTAATGTTAATCCGCCTCCAAATAAGAACAGTATATCCCATTGGATGGAATTCATGATTTCATCCCACGTTAAGACTCCGGAAATAAAAATCAGGATTATAGCGAATATCGCGACCACTGAATTATATCCTTCTGAAATACCCAATAAGGGAGCCAGAAATCCCTGGAGTCCCCATTATACGGCTGTCAGCAGGAAAATTGGAATAATCGCCCTGTTCAATTTTCCGCCGGGTTCCATTTTTTCATGCAGCGGTGCAACCTGCATGGTTCGGTCGGGACGGAAATAAATTGTAAGGACTGCGATCATTACAGGGAACGTAATCAAGAATAACGGCATCGAATAAATCAGCCATTCCGTGAAACTGATTTTTAATATCGTTGCACCAATTGCATTTGGCGGGCTGCTTATCATTGTAATCACGCCGCCAATGTTTGCCGCATAGGCAATGCCGAGCATCAGGAAACGAGAGTTATTGCTCTGATTCGCGCCCGTTACCAGGGAAAGCATGCCCAGGCCCAGAGGCAGGATCAAAGCAGTGGAGGAGGTATTGCTTATCCAGCACGCCAGAAAGGACGTCGCAAGCATCAGCAGTACGGCGGACCAGTAAAAATTTCCTTTTGCCAAACCGATTAGCTTTAGTGCTACCTGTTTATCTATTGAATGTTTGTGCAGGGCGCCCGCAAGTACGAAGCCGCCCATAAAGAGGAAGATCACCGGATTGGCAAACTCACCAAAAGCAGGAACCGGTTGTGCAAGGCCGGTCAGAATGGCAACAATGGGTATCACTAAACTCGTCAGCGCTAAGGGAATAGCCTCTGAGAACCATAATATCGCCGCGAAGATCAATAATGCAAATGCAACTTGCTGCGCGTGAACATCAAATAGCCGGATATTCGCCAGACACACGAAAGTCAGGACCGCGAAAATCAACGGCGTCAATTTGATCTTTCCTTTGATTTCCATCTTCATTTGAAATAAAGCATTGCTGCGAGCTCATCGTCACGTTTATATATGTCGGGAAAAAAGGCGACCACTCCATTTTCGTCTGCCCAAGCCGTAAAGTAGGCAATATACACGGGGATCTTTTTTTTGAGATTCCGGATACTTTGTTTTTCTCCCTGCATTTTCGTGTCGACTTCGCCAGGCAACCATCCGGCATCATCATCCATTATCGCAACAGCAAGGTCGCGCGCCCGCTCGACGCGGATGCATCCATGGCTGAATGCACGTTCTTCCTTTTGAAACAGGCTTTTGGACGGCGTATCGTGGAGATAGATATTATTTGAATTAGGAAACAAGAACTTAACCAATCCTAAAGCATTGTGGTTACCCGGTTTTTGGCGAAGCCTGCCTTCAGACCATTCCATGTCATTGTCCCGCAGATAATTTGGATTTTTTCGTATTGCAGGCGTGATTTCATTTGCAATGATGCTGTTTGGAATGTACCAGTATGGACGGAAGATTACCTGGGAAATCTCACCACTGAATACTACCGTTTTATTAAGTTCCTTTCCGACGACGACGCGTGAGGTTATTTTACGCAGACCATCCTGGAAATAATGCAGCCTGAATGAGGGAATGTTTACCGCTATGAAATCGGTCGCGTTGTTGAATTCCGGGCCAATCCAGCGGCAGCGTTCCATGTTCACAGCAATGGTTTTGATCCGCTCAGCAACCGGAACGTTCAATTCTTTTAGCAACGCGGCAGTAATGGTGCTATCGGTGTTCTTGCTGTTCTTAAGCTGATAGGTCAATAGTCCGTTCAATAGTTCCTCATCGAAAACATCGCTTTTGGAATCGCGTCGAAGAAAGCCATCGACGAAAAATCTGTGTCGGATTGCTCTTATCGTTTCCGAAGTATCCTTTTGCCGGAGTGTAGGCTTATCCGCATCTGTTATTATTTCCGGATATCCGCCTTTTTTCTCCATGGCAAGATATCTATTCAGCGCTTTTCGAAGATATTCGTACTGTGTGAAATGCCCGGCGGCCGGCAGCCTTTTATTTTGTGCAAGTGAATCCAGCAGGTGAGCATACGAAATGTCCCGACGCGGAAGAAACCATTTCGTTGATTGTACCCGAGCCTCGTCGAGCCCGCCAAATACATGATCGAGATAATGCAAGTACAGTCCGCTCAACAGGAAATCAGATTCTGACGCAATGTTATCGGTATTTGCATACAGCGCACTCTCGACTTCATCGCGGTAAGGCATCGGAACAAAGATGCCTTCGGATTTCATATTGCTGACCTGATTGTAAAGGACAGAAGCGAACTCGCTCAGATTATGCCCGTCGTCATACCAGATGTATTTGTTATGTTTTCTGTAAAGCAATTTTAAATCTGACGTATACCTCTGAAAATCCGGGTGCTTCGTTAAAAATGAATCTATCCTGGTTGTGTCAATCTGCGACGGCACAGTGATTTTTTTAGCCGTCGTTTTATTAGAGATCTCTTTATGAGCATCGCCGCATGCAGCTGTGAAGCTTAGTGTGAAAAAGAAGAATATTATCGTGATGTGTTTCATTCTTAGTCTCGTTAAGTTCCAGGTTCGCCCTGCGGCATAGTGCGCCTTTTCCAGAATTTGATACCTTCGAACCACAATACCGAAATTGCCGCCACTGCTGTGCAAAACGTGATCGTCGCGAGGTCAATTGACGTGAAATCCAGGAATGCAGCCAATGGTTCGAAATAAATCATCAGCGCAGTTAAAGTAATTGAAATGACAGTGATTATTGCGATAAGATCATTCTTATAACGGGCTGTCCGGAAAATGGATTCGTAAAACGATCTGTTGACAAGCGTCAGCAGAATATTTGCGATCATCAAAGTTGTAAAGACCATCGTTCGCGTTGTGGTTTCATCATGCTCCGAGCGAACAGCCGCCTGATAGACTGCCAGCACACCCACGGTTATCGCCAGGCCCTGAATGATGCTCGTGCCAAGCTCATTCCAGTTAAAAAAGCTTTTTGCGAAAGGTCGTGGTTTTTCGTGCATGGAACTTTTTTCGGCCGGCTCATTCTCATAAATTATTGAACAGGTCGGGCCCATGATCAGTTCCAGAAGAATTACATGTATGGGAGAGAAAATGTTCGTATACTTCCATCCCAGGAATATCGGAACCGAAACCGTCAGAATTATTGGAATATGGATCGAGATAATGTATCGGATTGCTTTCTTGAGATTGGCGTAAATCCTTCTTCCCATAGCAATTGCGTCGAGCATTCGGGACAGGTCGTCATCAGATAAAATCAGCGATGCAGAATCCTTTGCGATTGCCGTTCCTTTTTTCCCCATCGCTATTCCAATATGTGCCGCTTTCAGTGCGGGCCCGTCGTTGACTCCATCGCCGGTCATGGCTACAACATGACCGTTGGCTTTAAGTGCATTTATGATCTTGAGTTTGGCTTCGGGAAACATTCGGGTAAAGACGTTGATCTCGTTTACCACTTTATGCAATTCGGCTTCGCCAAGGCCTACAAGCTGCTCGCCTGACATTGTGCTGTTGCAACCCCTGAAACCAATTTGTTCGGCAATCGCATTTGTGGTGACGGGATTGTCTCCCGTGATGATCTTAACCTCAATTCCCGCCTGATAAAAGCCCTGCAAAACTTCGCGGATATTAGACTTTGGCGGATCTGAAAATGCAACGAGACCAATGAATGAAAATTGAAGCTGCTGTTGCCTGTCAGGAAATGAATTCCCCTGATACCCGCTCTTCGCGATTGCAAGTACCCGATAACCTGAAGACGCTAATTCGGATACGAGAGCATTGACTTTAGTTTCCGTCTCAGCTGTCAAAGCCGATACCTGAATTATCGCTTGCGGTGCACCTTTGGCGGAAATGGTACGATGACCGTACGGATCCTCAAAAATGTGGGTCATCATTGGAGGTTTTCCTTCCAGCGGATATTCATGGATCATCTTAAAATGAAAATCGTCGACGGATAATTCTTTTTTATAAAGCTCATTGATTGAAACCTCCATCGGATCGAAGGGAATTGGTTCACTTGCCAGCCTGGCAATTTTCAGCAATTCTTTTTCAGCATCGGTGAATTCTGATGCGGGGTCAATTGTCCGATCGCTGTGAATCGAATAGAGCTTTGCAACGGACATTTTATTTTGAGTGATCGTGCCTGTCTTATCGACACAGATAACTGTCGCACTGCCTAATGTTTCGACCGTATTTAACTGCTTAACCACAATTCCGAGCTTTAACAGCCGCCATGAGCCTATCGCCATAAAAGCGGTAAAAGCTACCGGTATTTCTTCGGGAAGGATAGAGATGGCGAGAGTAAGCCCGTTGATTAAAGCCAACAGCCAGCTTCCGGACGTAAACCCCGAATACAGGAATAAGGCGAGAAAGACCGCAATCCCCACTAATACCATTCGTTTTACAAAATTCCGGATTTGCAATTGCAGCGGACTTGCCGTGGCTTTGATCGACTCCAGGCTTTTGCCAATTTTGCCGAGGCGCGTTCCATTTCCGATGGCCGTCACCTTATAAGTTGCCAATCCTGAAACGACCGTTGTTCCGGCAAAAACCACATTGTCTTTTGATGATTTATCTTTTGAGACCGGCATCGATTCTCCGGTAAGGATCGATTCATTGACCGAAAAGTCATTTGAGCTTATAATCAAGCCATCGGCTACGAGGTGCGAATTCTCCTCGGCCACAACACAATCTCCGATCACAATCTCAGCAGGAGGAAGATGAACTATTTCTCCGCTTCGAAATACGCGGGCCAGAGGTTGTGAAAATTGCTGCAGGTTCCTGATTGCCCTTTTGCTCCTTCTGTCCTGTACGAATGAAATCAGCGATATCAGTAGGATGGCAGCGGTCAGGAAGAAGCCATCGGCGAAATTACCTGTCAGGAAATAGATGATTGCAGAAAGGAAAAGAAGGACCACGATCGGTTCGCCCGCCAAGTGGCCGACTGCAATTTTGAACCAATTCGGCTTTTTACCAATTAACTCGTTTTTTCCATATAAAGTCCTGGAACGAATAACCTCATCGTCCGTAAGCCCGACAATTCTATTTTTATGAATATCCATTTGGTTTCGGGCGAGAGATATTATTTACAGTTTCATTTCTTACCGTTTGTAATCAATTTATCCAGTTTCGAATTCAATTGCTTCAACATTTCAAATTGTGCCGCCTGCGTTTCGTAAAGTGTTTTGAACTCTTCTTCGAGCAACAGATCCATTTTTTGATGCAACCGCCGAACTTCCATCTCGGCCTTCAGGTTTATCAGATAATCGTTCTCGCTGCGCATCCGGTCTTTTTCCTCCTGGCGGTTTTGGCTCATCATGATAATCGGCGCCTGGAATGCAGCGATACAGGAAAGCAATAAATTCAGGAATATGAATGGATATGGATCGAACCCGAGGTTGATGATTCCAATCGTATTTAGCAGGATCCATACAACCAGAATTGCTGAAAAGATCAAAATAAATTTCCAACTGCCCCCGAACCGTGCCATCCTGTCGGAAATCATCTGCCCCCGGTTCAGAATTTGAAGCGGCGGATTAAGCAGGTTGTTGAGGATCAGTTTTTCTTCATCGATCGATTCTTTGACAATCTGGTGAAGCTTTTCAAGATGGTTCCTTTCTTGCTCCAAAAGCTCCGCAATTTTCCTGGCTTTCATATTTTCTCTTCTAATTCAACGACCTGATTTAACAGAGGCGCACTTGTTTGATAGCCGTACCGTTCATTGATTTTAATCCGCAACTCGTCGGCGGCCTTATTTTCCCCATGGACAAGGTACACATGCTTTGGCGGATCCTTTAATTCGGAAAGCCAGTTCAGCAGGTCTTTTTGATCGCCATGAGCCGACAGCCCTGTCAGCTCGACAACGTTTGCCTGGACATTATAATATTTGCCGTGCATCTTGATTTCCGCCGCACCTTCAAGCAATTTCCGCCCGCGTGTGCCTTCGGCCTGAAAACCTACAATAATTATCGTGGTTTCGGGTTTTCCGATATAACGCTCCAAATAGGATAAAACCCTGCCGCCGGTTATCATTCCGCTGGCGGCTATGATCACTTTGGGCTGTTCGTCGTATATCGTTTCGATGGTATCCTCGTACTTTGAAACGAGTCGGAACATTTCCGTCATTTCACGTATTTCGTGCAGCTTTGCCTTGTGCCATTTCGGATAGTCTGAGAATATCTGCAGAACGCTGATTCCCATCGGGGTATCAAGAATGTATGGAACATCGGGAATCCGGCCTTCTTTCTTCAATCTCCACAACAAAAACATGATCGATTGCGCCCTTTCGACCGCAAAGCTTGGTATGATGACGTTTCCTCCTTTACGAATTGTGTTGTTGACATAGGCTTCCAGCTGGATCAGGGGATCGGTCTCGGGATGCAGGCGATTGCCGTAAGTGCTTTCGAGAAGGACGTAGTCAGCAGCCTGAGGCTTAACGGGAGGTAACATCAGGTCGTCGTTATCCCGGCCGACATCGCCGGAAAATAGCAGGATCGTGCCGCCCGCATTAACGGAGATACTGCACGCCCCGATGATGTGGCCCGCAGGAAAAAATTGTGCTGTTATTTCGGCATCGAGCGCGACTTCTTCATTGACGGATATGATCCGGAACAGTGGAGTGACCTGCTCGGCCTGCTCGACGGTATACAATGGTTCGGCAACGACGTGTTTTGAAAAGTGATTTTCATTGGCACGCTCGGCGTCTTCCTCCTGAATTTTGGCGCTGTCGGCCATGATCAGTTTCGCTATTTCCTTTGTCGGGGCAGTGCAATAGATTTTCCCGCGGAAACCCTGGTTCACGAAGCGTGGCAGCCAGCCGCAATGGTCGAGATGCCCATGGGTAAGCAGCACGAAATCTATTGTCGAGGGAAGAATCGGCAAAGGCTCCCAATTCAGTTCACGAAGCGGTTTGATGCCCTGGAACATGCCGCAATCGATGAGAATCCTTTTGCCTTTCGCCTCTATAAGGGTTTTTGATCCGGTGACCGTGCCGGCACCTCCGAGAAAGTGGATTTTTATCATATCAAATAATATTACAAAGGCCTGAAGTTTCCTTCAGGACATTTTTGATGCGGGTAGGCGATAAACCAATATGTTCGAGCGCGTCGGACTTTGACACTAAATCCCGGGCAAAAATGACATCCATAATCAGGAGTTTTTCCTTCTCGACCAGGGATAAAGTTGTCAGGCACGTTACCGGGTACAGGCTATGGCGGTCTATCATTCCTTTCAGATCATTCGGGGCAGGATAATCCCAGCTCAAAATCTGTAATCCCGAGCATAGTGCAAATGTTACGGCATCAGATGTAAAGCGATTGTTGCTGACGATCAAACAGTTTTCAAAAAGATCCGCATCCGTGAAGATACGATGTTTGATTTCTTTAAGGTCGTTAAAGCGTGACAGGATGTACATCGGAACCTTAACGTCGGAAACGGATTGCGTCCTCGAATGAAATTTGCATTCCACCATGTCGCATTTTCCATCTTTTAACCTGACAACGTCAACTTCATGCGACACACATCTTCCGGCAAGAATCAGATTGGTTCTGGTCTCGAAACCGTCGGCTGCAAAAATCCTCGCCATGAACTTTTCAAAGAAAAAACCTGCCGGGCCCAATTGCTGGAGACCTTGCCGAAGGTTATACCGTGCGGCGTGCGAATTTGACCTTTTTTTCAGAAGTCCGAATGCCTGTTTATAAATCTGCCTTGTTGAAATCCCGTCGAACATCTGGCTTTCTATCTGGGCGATAACCTCCTGGACGACAATATCAGATGCGCCGGACTTTGATAGTGACGCCCTCAGTTTCTCGCGATTAAACTCAACGACATTTCCGGAATGCTTGATTATTTTCAAAGCCTACTTGGTTTTTTTCGTTTTCTGTTTCTCCAGTTTCTTAAAATATCCCCTGAGGAAAAAATTATGTTTTAATGCTTCAAGGTCCTGTTTCAATAGTTTTGCCGCATCATTTGCGTTAGTCATCAGGGAATCGATTTGTCCAACCAGTTCAGGATTGTTTGACAGATAATTGATGGCTCCGTCGCCATCTTTTATATTCAATATGGTCTGGTCGAGATGCGCTGCGGCCTTATCTATTTGTTCCGAAGACTTATCGAGATTGGCAACAACAGTGCGGATCTGTCCGGCGACTGCAGTGTCGTTCAGTACACCAATTACATTATTTTCATCGTCCAGGGACGAAATGAGCCTGTTAAGTTTTATTACGGATTGAGATGTTTCCTTACTTGTGATGCTAAGGTAATGAATGGTTTGCTTCAACTCAGCCGCCATCGCTTTATCGTTAAGCAAAACGCCAATGCTTCCTTTGCCTTCGGTGATCTCTTTTGTAATCTTGAGAAGATCCACGGTCAGCAAAGCTGCATTTTCATTTGTTACATTAAGTGTTTTGAGGATATCATCGGTTCTGATACGGCTGTAGGATTTGATGGTGTCGGCATGGCTGACGATTTCGGCATCTCCTTTTCCGGGGATGATATTAATGATCATGCTTCCTACGAGCCCATCGGAACTAATTGTCGCTATTGCATTCTTGCGGATATGCCTCAGCATTTTTGTTTCAATCGCCATATTAACAATGATGGTGGTATCATTGATCATGTCGATACTGCGAACCGCGCCAATATCGATCCCTGAATACCGCACGTTGTTGCCGGTCTGGAGTCCGTTGACATTACTGAAAACCGCGTTTAGCCGTACCGTTTGCCCGAAAACATTCTGCTTTTGACCAATAAAATAGATCACGGCAACAAAGAGGACGGAGCCGATAATGACAAATAAGCCGAGCCTGAATTTTTCTGATGCCGTTTTTTTCATAAGCTCTTATTTGAAGAAGGCCTGGATTTTAGGATCCGTTGAAGAGGCAAGTTCGTTAAAATTTCCTTCCGCGTAGTTAATTCCGTCGACCAGTAAAATCATCCGGTCGGAAATTACACGTGCGCAATCAACATCATGCGTGATGATTATGGATGAAGTAGCATACTTTTGCTGAATCGATTTTATAAGTGCGATTATTTCTTTGGCCGTAATCGGGTCCAATCCTGTTGTAGGCTCATCGTACAAAATGATCCTGGGTTTTAGAATAAGTGTCCGCGCCAATGCAATCCGCCGCTTCATACCGCCGGAAAGCTCTTCAGGCATCATACTCAGAGTTTCTTCAAGCCCGACATTTGCAAGCGCTTCCATCACGAGTGGCGTGGTATCTTTGATATGCCCGAATTTCGCGACGTGTCTTCGCAGCGGGAATTCGAGATTTTCGCGAACCGTCATTGAATCATAGAGCGCGCTGCCCTGGAAAAGAAAGCCAATATCCGTGCGGAGTTCGTCCAGTTCGTCCCTTTCCAGCTCATTGATACTTTTTCCCATCACGGTGATCGATCCGCTGTCGAAATCCTCGAGCGCAACAACACATCGTATCATCACGGATTTTCCCGATCCGGATTTTCCCATGACGACCAGATTTTCGCCTTCGTGCAATTGCAAATTAAATCCACTAAGAACATGGTGGTCGCCGTAACTTTTTTTGAGGTTACTTATTTCAAGTATTATTTGTGTTTCATTGCCGCTCATATCTGATAGAATATACCGGTTACGAAAACAGCGACGAAATCGATAATGAAAAGCAGCATGGATGTTAGCACCACGGCACTATTGGCCGCAATGCCAACACCGGCAGTTCCTTTTTTGCAGGTATATCCTTTGTAGCATCCGACCAGCCCGATTGCAAATCCGAAAAAGAATGATTTTATTGTTGCCGGCACGATATCGCTGAACTCCAATGCATCGAATACCTGATTAAAATATAGCTGGAATGAGATATTGGCCTTAAAGTGCTCCACGAGAAATGATCCGTAGATGGCGATGACATCGCTGAAGACCACCAGTAACGGCAGCATGAGTGTACAGGCGAGGATCCTGGTGACGACAAGATATTTGAACGGGTTTGTTCCGGAAACCTCCATTGCATCAATTTGTTCGCTGACGCGCATCGATCCCAGTTCGGCACTAATTCCCGAAGCAATGCGTCCGGCGCAAATCAATGCCGTGATGATTGGGCCAATTTCCCTGATAATAGAGATGCCCACCATTGACGGAATCCACGACGATGCTCCGAATTCTTCGAGCGTGGGCCTCGACTGGAGTGTGAAGACCAATCCGATGATAAAGCCGGTGACGGCGACATGCAGCAGGGAGCGATTGCCGATTTGATAGCACTGGCGAAGAAACTGGTTAAACTCGAAAGGGCGTTTGAATGAGTATCTGAAAAAATCGGCAGCAATATATGTCATTTCGCCTGCTTCGATAAAAAATTGTTTTAGCAGGGAATCCGCCGAAGCATTTGATGCTGCCGCCATGGAGTTACTCATTTAGCTTTTCCAGTTCAAGATTCATATCGACCATTTCATTGCGGAAACTTTTTTCGAATACCTTATTTTTTTTCGTTTCGAAATTTTCGAAATCGATGAGGCTTTCGTAAAATTCATCATTCCGGCGCTCCAGCCTCGTTTTGAGGCCTTCAAGCTTTTCCTCATATTGAATTGCAGCGCGGGACAACTTTGATCCTTCCTCGCCACCAACTATCCGTGCTTTCTGCTTCAATGAATATAAATTGCTTTCGGATATTGAGACCATCAGTCTCGCTTCTTTGAGAAATTCATTCCAGTCGGCAATAGCAGCACGTTTCAGATCCTCAATTTTTTCCGGAGCTTCCATATCATCCTGAGCGCTTTCAATCTCCTCATCGGAATTTTTAGAACATGTAAACATCAGCAATGTAAAGATGATTGCCAGGGCTGAAGGGTTAATAATGCTTTTCATGGTTTTGTTTTGAAATGGGTTAATCTCAGAATGGTTATATGGAAATCGGATCAACATTAAGAAACTCGGAGTTTTCCTTTGGAACTTTGACATCGAGCACTTCCTGAGCCAGGTTGATCTCCTGCTCGTTGCCTTTTGCAAGGAGCATATACTTTGCAGCAAGGACATTTTGCTCATATTTAACGATTTTCCGTTTCGGCCTAATCAGGCTGTACAGCGCTGCCCCCGATATCCCCAGAAAGGCGGTGACAAGCGCGACAAAAATTCCGGTAAGTATTGATGCCACAATGCCGGGAAGCACAGCAATATCGAGCCATGGTACTGAAAATGTGGCCGCGCCGAAAAGCATTCCCCAAAAGCCGCCCCAGAAAGCCCCGAGGCCACCCCATTCCTTCATCCTGTCGTAAACATTATAGTATCCGATTACGTTTTCGGTAGTATATAAATTGGTGGCAACAATTGACAGTTGCTTCAGATTATATCCGGCGGCTTCAAGCTTATTTATGGCCTGTTCAGCCTGCTCGTGTGTTTCGTAAAAGGTTACGAGTGAGGTTTCGGTATCTTTATGGTTGATAATTGATGTCATAATATCGGCTTATTGTTTATCGCAATGGCCATCAAAACAGATCGGAAGGTAAATGGCTAAATGCCTTGACGTCCGGAGCAAAAAGGATATCAGATTTAATTGAGTTGGTAATCAGGCAATGATTTTTTGCCTTTTGAAGGACGCGCAACGCTAATGTCACATCTCGTTCTTCCACCGTTACAATGGGATGCAGCGTGATCCTTGTGATTTGCAGCTTTCCATCTTTACTTTCAAGAGTGCCTACAGCGTTTGATGAGAAATCGAAATTGTCGAGCCTGCTTTTTTCGGCAATGGCTAGAAAAGTGGTCATAAAACAGCTATTTACCGATGCGACAAACAGGTGTTCGGGTGTCCAGATTCCGGCAATTCCCTTTGAAAATTCCGGAGGCGTTGCCACTTCGATTTTTGTATCGAGGACATTCGAATGAAGAATGCCTTTGCGCCCTGTTGCCCAGGTTAAATCGACCTGATAAAAATGCGGCTCATTCATGATCGTGTGTTTTGGGTTTATAATTTTTGTAAACAGGACAATAGCCGATGATGGCTGTTAATATCAGTACCAGCGCGATCACGCCGAATACCGCGCTGGCAGTCCGACCCATCACGTCGATGAAGAACAAAATAATGATTGCGACTGTGACGCGGACAATCCTTTCTTTACCGGAAATATTTCTTTGTAGTTTCATGATATTAATTTGCTTTTTCCAAAATTGCCAACAGGATGGACTCTTTTGACAAAATTCCTGAATGCCTCCATAATTCTGCCCCTTTCTGATATAACAACACTGTCGGAACAGTGTTTACCTTCAATTGATCCATAGTTTCCCGATTTCGTTCGAGATGCATCGAAACGATTGAAATCCGGTTGCCAAAACACCTCTTAACCTGTTTTAATACTTCATTCAGCAATTTGCTTGCATAGCATCCGGAATCATATACATCGACCAGAACCGGTTTATCGGATTGTACCAATAGTTCGAAATTTCCTTTCATTGAAAATTGTTTTACAGATCGGTCCTGTTCAATAAAAATGTTGACATAACAAAGCAACAAATGCACAGGAAGAATTAAAATGATGACCGTCATTAGGACAAGTGAGATTTATCATGGCAGTCCATCTTTACCAGGTTATGGAAAATTGTCCGTGAGGTAAGTAATTCGTAATCAACATTATGACTCTGTATGAAGTGATAAAAATCATCTGTGCATTTGACTTTAATCATTCCAGGCAAGTTTGTCCCGGCTTAATTTTGGGCATGTTTAATTTAAAATATATATATTATGTCACTACTTGTACCGACCAAAAGAAACGGCAGATTATTTCCTGCAATCATCGAGGATTTTTTCAAGGATGACGACTTCCTTGGATCTACACCTGACTTTTTCCGCAGGGAATTTGTCCCGGATGCCAATGTGATCGAAACTGAGAAAGATTTTCAGATCGAGCTTGCAGCGCCCGGAATGGACCGCAAGGATTTTAATGTCAAAGTTGAAAACGACACCATCAGGATCAGCGCGGAGAAAAAAGAAGAAAAAGAAGAGAAGGGAAAAAATTTCAGGAGAAAAGAGTTTTCTTATAACTCGTTTACGCGTTCGTTCATGCTGCCATCAAACGTGCTTGCAGATGGAATCGATGCGAAGTACGACCAGGGAATCTTAAAGCTGACCATTCCTAAAAAGGAGGTGAGCAAACTTGCAGACACCAAAAACATCAAGGTCTCCTAACTATTTCAAAAAAAACCCGGTTCGCACCGGGTTTTTTTTGCTTTGGCCTTTAATGATTCATTCTTCTATGCGCCTCCAGATATGGGTGTCGATGGCTAAAGTGTCGACATGGTTTATGATATCAAAATAAGGAATCAATCGCGTACGGCGGACAACCTGTTCCTTATACCCGAATGCAAATTTATCGCCGCGAAGCTGGTATTCGATTGTAACAGACGGTCGCTTGCGCATTTCATATAGGACAGTTTCGGTTTCCCAATCGCCGCCCCAGAAAAAGAATGCACGTGCCCAGGAAGATAATAATGCGAGAATACAAATCGCAATAACAGCTTTTGTGCTGCGCAAATTAAACAGGTAAACTGTAATTAAAAGCAATAAGGAAGCAGTCGCGAGAAACAATAGTAAAAAGTGCATCGCTGTCTCATTGATATATACCGCTGTGTACCTGTTCAATACCAGCAACCCTGCACTGACGGCGAAAATGCCGAGCAGCAATTTTTTGTAGGAAGAATGACTTTGCATGTGATATGTTTTGCGTGTTTTTGAATTGGTAAGCGGCCAGGTTAAACCACTCGCTCATATATCCCGAGGACCGGAACTGTTGAATGGAATGCCAAATCGCTGAGAAGGCTGTATGTAAACAGTCTCTCAAGAAATTTACGACGGTGTACGGGCATGGCAATAATGTCTATCTGATGTGTATCGACAAATGTCAGGATAGTTTCCTCAATGGCGTTAAGGGCATAAATCGTAAAGTTTACTTTTGATCCTTTAAATGTTTCTTTCCATTTTGAAATAGTTGCCTTTTCATCGTCATCGTGAACCCCTTTTACCTGCAGAACCTCAATAGTTGCGTCGAACAGCACTGCAAGCTCAACCACTTTTTTGAGCGTCGTTAC
>CBDUBP010000004.1:0-20912 GCA_965365415.1 uncultured bacterium
CCGGCGGTTCCAATGGCCGACAAATGGAAAGGCGGCAAGCTTGTGCTTGATCCCGGTCAGCCCGGAGTGCTTGGCAAAGAAGTTCCGATAGATACGTTTTTCCATAAGATCGTCATGGTCCGCGACCGCATCCGCGTGATGGAACAAAAGATCAACGCAAGCAAACTCGACGATGCAGAAAAGATCGAACTCCAGCAATACATTACCAGGATTTATGGAAGTTTAACCACCTTCAACGTGCTATTCAAATCACAAACCGACTACTTCGTCGGCGAAAAAACAAAATGATCCTACGGCTGCAGCTGTAAGCGGATGGCAATGAATACCAACTGCCTACTGCCAACTGCCAACTGCCTACTGTCTACCGCCTACTGCAAACTGTAAACTGCATACGATTTGGGCGTGTCCCTGCGGGTCGGGCTGTCCGCTCTCAATCTCTGCGAGGATTTCCGCTTCCATCCCTCACGCAACCAGCCGGAATATGTTTTCCCGGTCGGATAAGAATGCGTAAATTGTATGGAGCTATCAGCTAACTGCATACTGCATACTGCCAACTGCATACCGCCAACTGTCAACCGTAAACCGTAAACCAAATGACCCTCTCCATCCTCGATCTCGCCATGGTTACCGAAAACAGCTCCGCAGACATCACATTTGCAAACAGCGCTGATCTCGCACGGCATGCCGAGAAATTAGGATTCAGACGCTATTGGCTTGCCGAACATCACAACATGGAAGGTGTCGCGAGCACGGCAACCGTCGTTCTGATCGGATTTATTGCGTCGCAGACATCCGTCATACGCGTTGGATCGGGCGGAATCATGCTGCCAAATCATTCACCGCTCGTAGTTGCGGAACAGTTTGGAACGCTCGCAACGTTATATCCCGGACGGATCGACATGGGTTTGGGCCGCGCACCCGGAACCGATCAGTTGACTGCCGCCGCACTCATCCGCGATCCGCGAGCTCCAATGGAGTTTCCAAAAAATGTGATGGCAGTCCAGCGATATTTGTCGGCCCAAAACAGGAATTCAGCTGTACGGGCTTTTCCCGGCGAAGGTCTCGACATCCCAATCTGGATTCTGGGATCGAGTACCGACAGCGCATATCTCGCAGCCACTCTGGGTTTGCCTTATGCCTTTGCAAGCCATTTTGCGCCTGCACAGCTTTTTGATGCGATCAGGATATACCGTGACAATTTCAAACCTTCCGACTCGCTGAAAAAACCGTATGTCCTGACATGCATCAATGTGATCGCGGCTGATACTGATGATGAAGCAAGTTTGCTGTCGACATCGTTCAAAAAACTTTTTCTTAGCATCATCACAGGCCAGCGAAGGAAATTATCGGCTCCGGATCCCGAAGCGTATTTTGAACCACACGAAGAGGCGGCATTGCAAACGATGACCAGGTTCTCATTTATCGGCGGCCCGAAAAAAATCAGCGCCGATCTCGATTCGTTCCTTGAAGCGACCGGCGCCGATGAATTAATGGTCTCCTCTCCTATTTACGACCATGCGGCACGAAAAAGATCACTGGAGATTTTGAAAAGTATATTTTAAGATCATTTGCCGATCCTGAAAAGCCGCCCCTCATCGGTCACGGCATAGAGCGCGCCATCGTTGCCTTGAGTGATGTCACGATAGCGATTACCTTCCTTGACCAAAAGCCGCTCCTCTCCCGCAACCTTATTGTCCTTGATGACCAGCCTCATGATATGCCTGCCGCTCAATCCTCCGATAAACAAATTGTTTTTCCACTCAGGGATCGCATCGCCACTATAGAATGTCATTCCGCTTGGTGACGTAACCGGATCCCAATAATAAACGGGCTGCTCCATGCCTTCCTTTTGCGTGATCGCATTGCCTATTTTTTTGCCGCTGTATTCAAGTCCATATGTTATTGTGGGCCAGCCATAGTTCTTTCCCGGCCTGATCAGGTTGACCTCATCACCGCCACGCGGACCCATTTCATTGAGCCACAGATCGCCCGTTTCAGGATGAAATGCGATTCCCTGAGGATTTCGGTGTCCATATGAATATATTTCCGGGCGTTTTGAACTGATATTCGGATTGTCGGAGGCGGGCTTGCCGTCAGTGGTGATACGGATAAGCTTCCCCAGACCGGAATCGAGTGATTGCGCTTGCGGCCTTGTCGGAAGATCCGAGCGTTCACCCGTAGTCAGGAACAGATTCCCCGATTTATCGAATAAGATCCGGCCACCGTAATGCTTATCGCCATCATAAGTTGGAGTCGCCCGATAAGTGACTGTCGCATTCTCGATTCTTTTTTCATCTGAAGACAATCGCCCTTTTGCTACGGCGGTATGATTGCCATCGGATACCCGTTCCGAAAATACCCAGTACACCATTCTGTTGGTCTTGAAATCCGGATCCAGTGTAAGACCAAGCAGTCCGCCCTGACCGGCATCATCAACTTTCGGAATTCCCGTGATCTTATCGCTGAGTTTTCCGGAAGTTGTTGCAATTCTCATGGTTCCCGACTTTTCTGTAATCAAAAGCCGTCCGTCGGGCATTGATACGATTCCCCACGGCCGGTCGAGGTCGTTTGTGAGTTCGACTACCGAATAAGCGGTTGTTGTCTTTAAACCGGCAATTCTTGTCTGCCCTTCAAAAGCCGGTTTATAATCCGTATTTGGAGACTGTGTTTCTACCGGTGGCAGTGTTGACGATGATTTTTTTTCGGTTGGTTGTTCAGTTTGTTCTGCATTTGCAGCCCTGTTCCCGCACGACCATAGCATCGATAATGCGAGGGCTATTGTGGATATTTTTTGCATAGCTGTTGATTTTACTTTAAAATTAAGTAATGTTAATCGTCGCCGCAACCATAAGAACCATAATATATTACCAAAAATTCGTTGTTGCCTTCAGGGATCAAAATCTTATAAATTTTGCATTAAACGCTATAAGCCGATTCAAATTTCCGATGACGAACTTTGCATAAAAACATCATGAAAAACTGGAAAAAGTATACGGCCATGGGAATGTTGATGGCATCGATGTTCACGGCATGCAAACAACATAACGAAGATGGCCGGGATGTCGGCAGTGAAGTCGGAAACGGCGAAAATTATGTCGACGAACAGGATAAAAACAATGCTGCGGAAACCGGTCAGCATATCGGAAACGATACAGATTCCACAAGTGTCCGTGAACCCGGAAAGGTTTCGAACAATTAGCAACTCAAATAACTTTTTTTGATGAGGGTTTTCCCTCTTGGTTATTTAAGTAATTATCATATTTTTATCCCGAATTTCCAAAGGGATAAATGTATATCGATAAAGGCCGCAACAGACTGACAACTTGGTTCGTACACCGACCGAGGGTCAGTGGCGTTGTCGTATTCCTGCTGATGTTTTCAGTTGTCCTTCTGATCTGCGCGCAGCGTTATAAGATCATCCGCAACGAGGACCATCGCGAAATGGCAAACCTGCTCGAATCGGTTCACCGAAACGTCACGCAGTGCCTTCAGAATTCGTATACGACGGCCATGTCACTTGCCCTGACAATAAATGATATGGGCCAGCGGGATCATTTTGAGAAAGTCGCCAAACGGATTATAGATACCAATCCTACTGTCGACGGGATCCAATTACTGCCAAATGGCGTCGTGTCGCACGTTTATCCTTATGAAGAGAACAAATCGGTCATTGGTTTGGATATCCTTAACACGCCCGATTTACAACAGGACGCCCGAAAGGCCAAAAATGCCCGAAAATTCTTTTTTGCCGGGCCACTTCAGCTGCGGCAAGGCGGAACCGGTGTCGTTGGAAGGCTGCCGATCTATGATGAAAAAGGTTTTTGGGGTTTTTCAGCAATCATCATCAGACTTGAAACTCTGCTGAAGGTATCGGGAATCAATTCGATCGACCAGTCGAAATATTACTTCCAATTCTCACGCACAAACCCCGAAACCGGCGAAAAGGAATATTATCTGCCCGAGAAGGAAGATTTCAGCGGGAAATATTACAAAAGCATCGGTTTTCCCGACAGCGGCTGGCGACTTTACATCATCGAACGAAACGGCTCCGCCGCATTGTGGCAGATGCTTCCTATATGCGTTTTCGGACTTACCCTATCATTGCTTTTCGGATTTCTCGTTACGATGTTTCTTGAACAGCCTGCCGCACTCCAGAAGATCGTGCGCGAGCAGGCCGAAAAAATTGCCGGTAATGAATTAAGGTATAAAACGATTTTCGACCAGGCAGCGGTCGGTATTGTGTATGTGGATTCACATTCGGGAAGGATACTTGAAGCAAACTCGCATTTCGCTAAAATGATCGGATTTGAGCCGCATGAGCTGGAGGGCACGAATTTTCAGGAATTCACCCATCCGGACGATCTTGAATTCAATATGACGCAGCTGGAAAAACTGCGCAGCGGCAAGATATCGAGATTTCAATTGGAAAAGCGCTATTTCGATCGACATGGAAATACGATCTGGGCAAATCTGACGGTTGTGCCCCTTACGGAACCAGATCGCGAATCGGCAACGCATATTGCCGTCGTGGAAGACATCACTCAGGAGAAAATGGCGCAGGAAAAAATCCGCGAAAGCGAAATTCGTTTCAAAAGCCTCTTTGAATACTCGCCGGTTGCACTTTGGGAAGTGGATTTTTCAGCTCTCAAGCCAACTGTCGAACAATATGACGCGTCACTTTCAGATGAAGCACTGACGAAGATATTTGAGTCGAATCCTGAAATTGTGCACAATTCCATCTCCAAAACGAGGATCATCGATGTAAACAATGAATGCCTCGCGATGCATCATCCAAAAACCAAGGAAGAACTGTTAAGTGGCCAGCAACTGGTCTTAAAAAGTTATTCGCTTGATGTATTCATTAAAATCCTGATTTCGGTCATTAAAGGACGGACTGAATTTACAACCGAAGCCGATTTCGTGGATTCGGCCGAAAATTATCGTGAAGTGCTGATCCGATGGGCGGTAATGCGCGGTTATGAAGAGAATTTGGACCGTGTGATTATTTCCACGGAAGACATCACCAGCAGAAAAGAATCGGAAAGAATTATTTCGGCATCGCGGAAACGGGTTGAAAACATCCTGAATTCCATCGACGGAATCGTTTGGGAATGCGACGCCGAAACACAGCGGCTTCATTTCATCAGTGCCAAAACCCAGGCAATATTGGGCTATACGGTTGAAGAATGGAAGAATGATAATGACTTCTGGTTGAAACACATACATCCGGACGATCAGAATAACGCGGAGGAAACCTTTAACCGGATCGCGGCAGAACAGCAGGAAGGCGAGTTCGAATATCGGATGATTTCGAAGAATGGCGACATCGTCTGGATCCGTGACATCGTATCGGTACATCATGAAGTCGATGGGACGATTCTGCGCGGAATCATGATCGATGTGACAAAGCACAAGGAGGCAGACGTTGATTTGCATAATTCACTTCAGCTGGTCAATGAACAGAAAAAGAGATTGATGAATTTTTCATATATCGTTTCCCATAATCTGCGGTCCCATAATGCGAACATCCAGTCGATCATCAACCTTGTCGAAATGGCGGATAGTGATGCGGAACGCCTGGAATTGATCTCGCATCTTAAAACCGTTTCGGATTCGCTCAATGAGACGATGAAACATTTGGGCGACCTTGTAAATATCCAAACGAACATCACCTTGGTCACCGAACCGCTGCAGATCAACCATTATATCGAAAATACCAAGAACGTCCTTTCTGAACTGATCGCAGCCAAGCAGGTCACGCTGATCAATAATGTCCCCGAGAATGCCATTGTGAATTATAATCCCGCGTATCTCGAGAGCATCGTCCTCAATCTCGTTTCGAATGCCATTCGCTATGCCCATCCTGAGCGCAAGCCTTTCATCAAACTCGACTGGGCCGAAGAAAACGGATTCAATATTTTAAGGGTCAGCGATAACGGCCAGGGAATCGATCTTTCCCGTTATGGCGACAAGCTTTTCGGCATGTACAAAACATTCCATGGCAATCCCGAAGCGCGGGGTGTCGGCCTGTTTATGACGCGGAGCCAGGTAGAGGCCATGGGCGGCAAGATCACTGTTGAAAGCGAACCCGGAAAAGGAAGTGTTTTCAACGTCTATTTCTGCAATACGACGCATTCGAAAGAGAAATCGCTCCCTGTATAGTATTCTGCAATGCCGAAATTTTCTGTTTTGGCAAGTTTGCTATCATAAATGTTATAAAAAATCCAAACAATTATATAACCGGCTGCGTGCGGAGTTTGCTGAACTTTGAAATCAGGCAATTGTCCCGATATTCAAATAGTTATATATGCAGCTAAACATCAAGACCCCAGGAACGGCGGAAGAAGTCACGGCACTGCGCCCACTGTTCGAAGATTACCTCAAATGTACTTATTGGTCGGAACGCGCATTGGCTCCTGCATTTGAACATGTGCTGAAACACGTCAGTTCAAAAGACATTGTGCGGATGCTGACCCTGCATGCTGTCAATACGAGATCGCACGCAGACCGGCTCGAAAAAATCTTTGAAAGCATCGGAATTCCGCCTGAGGAAAAGAAAGTTGACGCGATCGAAAGCCTGATCGGGGAAATCGAACTGACAATTTCACAAACTGAAATGGGTGCGGTTCGTGATGCCGCGCTGATCGCAGTGATCCAGATGATCATCCATTGTGAGATTGCGGCATACGGGACGCTCAAATCATTTGCGATTTCACTGAAAGAGGAAGATGTGGTCGTTTTGCTTGAAAAGAACCTCCAGGATGAAAAGGAACTCGACCTGAAACTGTCGGTAATTGCCGAAGCGTACATCAATGATGAAGCTGCGAACAAAGAATTCTGACCATGGCAAAACCAAAATCATTTCCAAAGCAGGAACAAGACCAGCCGGGCGATGAGTTTAAAATGCGCCCTGAACCGGAAGTCATCCGCAAAGATTATAAAGGAAGCGCTAAACTCGAAGGAAAAGTCGCGCTGATCACGGGTGGAGACAGCGGTATCGGACGAAGTGCCGCAGTTCATTTCGCTCGCGAAGGCGCCGATGTTGCAATCGCATATTTTGACGAAGATACAGATGCGAAGGAAACCAAGCGAATGGTTGAAGAAGAAGGACGCAGATGCCTGCTGCTGAAAGGTGATTTGAAAAAAGAACGCTTTGCAAAAGGGATTGTGACGAAAACCGTCGATAAATTCGGGAAACTCAACATTGTTGTCAATAATGCAGCGATGCAGTTTCCGGCCGAATCCATTGAAGAACTGTCGATCGATAAACTAAAAACGACATTCGAAACAAACATCTACTCGTTCTTTTACACAGTTCAGGAGGCAGTACAGCATCTCGGCAAGGGCGGCTGCATCATCAATACGACTTCGGTGACGGCGTATCGCGGAAGCGCGCACTTGCTTGATTATTCAAGCACGAAAGGTGCGATCGTGACATTCACAAGGTCGCTGTCTTCAATGCTGGTCGAAAAGGGAATCCGCGTCAATGCCATTGCTCCGGGCCCGATCTGGACACCGCTTATCCCCGGTTCATTCGATAAGGAACAAGTGGCAAAATTTGGTTCAGACGTTCCGATGAAACGCGCAGGACAGCCTTCGGAAGTCGGCCCTGCCTATGTCTTCCTGGCGAGTGAAGACGCGTCATATATAACAGGCCAGGTCATCCATATCAACGGGGGCGAGCTTGTAGGTGGATAAAATCAATAACTTAAAAATAAAAATTATGAAATCGCAGAGACAAAACAAAACAGACTACGGAATGAAAAGCGGCAAAGGCATGAAAGGGAAAAATGTCGCCATGGCCGTAGCTGCCGGCGTTGCAGCGGCAGTTGTCGTCGGAATTGTAATGAAAAGAACCGGTGCGTTGAATGCGCTGATGGACAAGCTTCGCGACCTCGCTGATTCTGTCGAGCGAAAATTCGCCAGTCAGGATACTATGGGAATGCAGGATATCATTCCAAAAGGAGAAGACAAGAATATCAGCCGGAAAGTCCAACATCACCAGAACTAAAAAAAACTGCATCTTTAGGGATGCAGTTTTCGTTAAATTATTTCACTACCAATTTCCTGGTCGCTGATCTTCCGTCGGAAACGATCTTCGCGATATAAATTCCGGATGGAAGGTCGATTGATACTGCATTTGACGCAGAGATCCGGTGCGTTGCGATCAATGCGCCCGTAATATCATAAATTTCCAATGTTCCTGAAGTTGTGATGCCATAAACGCGGATTTCATCTTTGGAAGGATTTGGATAGATATCGACAAATAGCTCGTGCTGGCTTTGATTCGTCGACAATGAAAAAGACCATGTTTCCCCGGCATTGGCACCCCAGATATAATCGGCAAGTTCCGGATAATCAATAAATGGATTCCTGTTATATTGCCAGGTATAGATGATATTGTTCCTGTTCATCTCAAAATCATCCGATGGGTCGATGTGGTTCCACGCAAGCAGGCTTTGTAGATCGCCCAGCTGGCCGACCGTAGTATCCGGCGGATTTCCGTTCACAAGGCTCAGTGCGGTGTATCGCAGTTCCATATAAAAAAGTGCGCGTGCCACATCGCCTTTCCAGCTTCCCTGATTTCCAATCGGGCCATTGTAATCGCTGCCATAATCCCGGTTGTTGCGAGATGAGTTTTCCGGGCCATCCTCTGCCCTGATATGATGTGCATCGGCATGTGCCGCGAGGATATCATCTGCATTGGTTGGAAGGTAAACGTTTATGCCGTCGGGAGTCGATTCGGTGCCGTCGGCAAAACCACCACGGGATTGCGGATAAATGTGCTCACGGTTCCAAAAACCGATGCTGCTCGAACTGGTCTGGAATTTATATTTCGCTCGGCTTTGTTCGACATACATCAGCCAGACCTCGTTGCTGTTGAGCGGATTTTCATCTGCATCTTTTAGGATATATTCAATATCGCCATAATTGTGCGCGCGGACAATACTTGGATCCGCGATGATATCCCGGATAGCCTGGCGCAGCTCGTTCCCTGATTTTCCTTCCAGGGAAGCATAGTAATTTTCAGGCGCGGTGCTTTGGACGACATCGTATGTCGGTGCCAATGGCGTTCCCCATGGTGAAGTGGTGAAATCATTGTCGATGATACGAACCTCGATATTATCATTCACGCGGTTATACCCGAAAGGTAAATTTCCAAATCGGATCACAGCCAGTTCGTCGCCATCGTCGGTGGAATCATCAACAACAAGAATATTGGTAATGGCAGTAGTTTCTCCGGCAGGAATCAATATGTTGAGATTTCCCGAATAATCTGAATTGCTGAACGTGGAATTATTGAGTGTGAATGAAAATGAAAGATCGGAGGCCACGGGCTGCTGCGTCGTAAAAGTGATGGAAAATGAACTTCCCTCGTTCAAGGTCGATGCGGAGGCCAGAATTGAAATTCCGTTGAATATAAATCCGCTGCCATCATTGTTGACACCTGGAGTCGGAATTCCGGTATAATAATTTCCTTCCGAATCACGGGCAATCGACTGTGTAGCAGCGGCATTGTTCGCATTTTCGTCGACCTGAACGGTAATTCCAAGCAAAGCCATAAGATCGCTCGCCTCCGGATCACTTGTTCCATAAACAACCGCATCGACGAGGTTTGCAGAAGTTGCGGGTGTATTTACAGGGAAGTCGGTCGAATTGCCCAAATAGATAGCAATCGCGTCAGCACCGTTCTGCATCACGCTGACAGGAAAAATCAGTTCCGGGACGGGTGAGACGCTGTTGTTACCCAGAAGAATGATACCGTTAACATCGGTTGAATATCCGTCAAGGTCGATTGCATAATAACTTTTGTTACCCGTACTCGATGTTGCGGATCCGTTGAACATCACGACCACATAACCCTCGAGGTCAAAATGAGGCGTAGCCGATTTGATTTCTATGAATTCACGGTCATCGGTACTTGGCGTATCGCTGTCGAGTTCATTGATTACCAATTGCGCACGGCCCGAAACCGCACAAAGCATCAGCAGTGCGAGTAATGTATTTTTCATTGTTGGGGGAATATTCTGCAAAGGTAGCTTTATTTGTTTATCTGGTGATTTGTTGATGAGTTGATTTGAGGATTGAATCGGAATTGAGTTTTAATTTTTGGAGCTTTACACATTCAAAACACTATTTTTGTTTCAGTGATCGAATATTTAGGATACATCTGCGCGGTACTGATCGGCCTCATCCTCGGATTGATGGGTGCCGGCGGTTCGATACTCACGGTTCCCGTATTGGTTTACATCATGGGGTTCAATCCGATCACTGCAACGGCGTATTCCCTGTTTATCGTGGGTACGACCTCGGTGGTGGGAACCGTCAAAAACATCCAAAATAATACAGTTGACGTCAAGACGGGGCTGCTCTATGCGATTCCTTCCTTGATTGGGGTTTATATCGCACGAATGTTCATCGTTCCGGCATTGCCTCCGGTATTGTTCAGCATGGGTTCAGTGGATGTGTTGCGTGACACTTTCATCATGATATTGTTTTCGATCATTATGGCTTTTGCCGCATATGCCATGCTGCGTGAAGGGGCGGAAGTTGAAAAAGAACACAGGCGCAGGCCATGGCTCGCACTCATAATATTTTTCGCGGGAATTTTGGTTGGAATGGTCGGCGCAGGCGGTGGCTTTTTGTTCATCCCGTTACTGATTTATGCCGCGAACCTTCATGTCAAACAGGCGATGGCGACCTCGCTGATGATCATCGCGATAAACTCACTGATCGGTTTTACCGGCGACCTAGGACATACGCAGATGGATTGGCCGTTCTTGCTGACTTTCTCCGCGCTTGCAGTCATAGGAATATTGCTTGGGATATACCTGACGCGTTTTATCCATGCAACGTGGCTCAAACGCGTTTTCGGCTGGTTCGTGCTTGTTATGGCCATCGTGATTCTTGCCGAAGAAATTCTGTAAAACCGTACCTTTGTCAAAATCGGAATTATGAAACTCGAACAAATATATACGGGTTGCCTTGCTCAGGCCGCTTACTATTTTGAAAGCGAAGGTGAAGCGGCGATTTTCGATCCGTTGCGGGAGGTCGGCCCGTACATCGATAAAGCAAAAGCAAATGGCGCGATGATCAAATACATCTTCGAGACGCATTTCCATGCTGATTTTGTATCAGGCCACATCGATCTCGCATCCAAAACAGGCGCGACAATCGTTTACGGGCCGAATGCCGAGCCTGCGTTTAAAGCAATGATCGCCACCGACGGACAGGAATTCAAAATTGGCAAATGTACTGTCATAGCGATCCATACTCCGGGACATACGATGGAAAGCACGTGCTATCTTGTGATCGACGAAAATGGGAAACAACACGGAATCATCACGGGCGATACGCTTTTTATCGGTGATGTCGGACGTCCGGATCTCGCACAATCATTTGTTCCGGGGCTGACGCAGGAAATTTTGGCGGGACATCTGTATGATTCGCTTCGCAATAAGATCATGCCTCTCAAAGACGACCTGATCGTCTACCCAAGCCATGGTGCGGGAAGCGCGTGCGGGAAAAACATGAGCAAGGAAACGACCGATACACTCGGACATCAGAAGGAAACCAATTATGCCCTTCGGGCTGACATGTCGAAAGACGAATTTATCAAAGCGCTCCTCGACGGGCTCGGAGCGCCACCCGCATATTTTCCGCAAAACGTAATGCTCAATATCAAAGGCTATGACAGCCTCGACAATATCATCCACAAAAGCTTAAAATGGCTCAATCCAATGGACTTTCGGGCGATGGCGCAGGACACAGGTGCGATAGTGCTCGATGTCCGCCATGAATCCGAATTTGTCAGGACGCATATTCCCGGATCGATCTTTATTGGGATCCAGGGTAACTTCGCTCCATGGGTTGGCGCGATACTGATGGATGTCAATTTGGCGCTACTTGTAGTGGCACCCGAAGGCAAGGAAGAAGAAACGATCACACGGCTTTCGCGCGTTGGTTTCGACCATGTCATCGGTTTCTTGAAAGGCGGTATTGCGGCGTGGGAAGGCGCCGGGCTGCCCACCGATAACATAGAATCCATTTCACCGCAGGAGTTTGAAAATGAATATGAGGCGGGCGTGACGGTAATCGATTCAAGGCGACCGGGTGAATTCGCAACCGATCATATCGAAAATGCGATGAACCTTCCGCTGGATGACATCAATACGCGTTTCGAGGAAGTCCCCGAGGGTCATTTCTTTGTGCATTGCGCCGGCGGATACCGGTCGGTCATCATGGCATCGATCATGAAATCTCGCGGCATCCATAATTTTACGAACGTCGAAAAAGGCATGGCCGGGATCCGAAATACGAATATCCCGCTGGCCAAACCCGCATTTGAAAACAATTAAACTGAATTTAATGAAAAAACTATGGCTGATGCCTGCGCTGTTCATGGCGCTGATCTCTTGTAATGACAATCCTGAAAAATATGTCGTCGATGGCACGGTTACTGGCAAAGGAATCGGTAAACTTGCGATTCTCGAACGCCGCGATGAACGGGTCGGATATCAACCGATCGACACCTCGGAAATCAAAAACGGCAAATTTACATTTGAAGGGAAAGCCGGCGAAATCGGACTATTCTTCATCCGCATCGACAGTGTCGGCCGTTCGTCCCTGATTCTCGAGCCGGGTGAAATCGACATTACGATCAAAAAGGACAGCCTTTTTGCGAACAAACTCTCCGGAACGCCAAATAATGAACAGCTTGCCACTTTTAGCAAGGAGAGCATGAAATATCAGAAAGAACTGATCGATTATCAAAGTGCCAACCGTGAACGGTTCGAAAAAGCTGCCGCCGCACGTGATACCGCTGTGTTTCTGCAATTGAAGAATGAGCTTTTCGCGATCCGCTCGAAAGTCGACAGCCTCACCGTAAAATACAGTGAAGAATATGTTTCCAAGAATCCCGATTCATACATTTCGGCGCTGATTGTTGAAGATTACATCAACAGGTATTACAACAAGCCGGAAATCATCGAACGCGCATTTGCAGGTCTGAGCCCGGAAATGAAAAAGACCAAAACAGGCCAGAATATCGTTAAAGCACTCGAAAAAATGAAGACCGTCGACATCGGTCGAAGAGCGCCGAACTTTTCCGCGAAAAATCCAGAAGGCAAAGAAGTGTCGCTCAATGAATCGCTTGGGCGCGTCACGATCATAGATTTCTGGGCATCGTGGTGCGGGCCGTGCCGCAGGGAAAATCCGAATGTCGTTGCGCTTTACAACGAATATCATTCAAAAGGACTTAACATCATTGGAGTTTCGCTCGACAAATCGGCAGACAAATGGAAAGAAGCCATCGCTAAAGACGGATTGGCGTGGACACAGATCTCAAACCTGATGGAATGGAACGACCCGATCGCCAAAAAATACGGTGTCGAATCGATACCGGCCACATTCGTGCTCAATCAATACGGCGTCGTGGTGGCCAAAAACCTCAGCGGTGAAAAGCTGCGCGAAAAAGTCGCCGAAATGCTTAAATAAAAAAAGTCCCGAAATGGGACTTTTTTTGTGAGTGTTTATTTATTCAAGCCTAAAACTGACATTGACATTTGCGGTGATCTGGATCTCGCCGATGGCAAGCGTCTCGCGTGGTTCGGCGGTATCGGCCATCGCACGGTCGGCTTTCATCTCGTACATCACCGGCCCGGGATAGTATATTTGCGTGTTGTCTGAAATCGTCAGCGCCTTCCCTACTTTCTGTCCGAGCACCGAAACATAATCTTCGGCCTTCTTCTTAGCTTCCTGCATCGCCTGCTTGCGCGCTTCGGATTTATGCTGTTCCATTTTGGATGATTTAAACTCGACACCGGAGATTCTGTTGATTCCGGCATCGACCAGATCTTCCATCAGTTTGTCGTATTGCGACAGGTCTTTGAGGAATATCTCGATGGTCTGCGTGGCGTTGTAAGTATATTTTTTCTTTTGGTAATCGAATTGTGGGTTGAGGGAAATCCGTTTGGTTTGGACATCTTCCTTGGCAAGTTTGGATCTTTTGATCGCCTGGATCACTTTTTCGACGGTTTCGTCGTTTTGTTTTTTGACATCGGTGGCGTTGGTTCCTTTGGTTTCTACCGACACCGAGATCAGTGCCTGATCGGGTGCCACCTTGATCTTGCCTTCACCGGTGACATTGATTTGCGGAATCTGCTGCATTTCCTGTGCGCCTGCAAGGGTGAAAGATAGAAATGCGAATGCTAAAAATGCTTTTTTCATCTGATTAATTTTTTAGAAGTTTTGCGCGCCTGTCAAATGTTATGCCATTAGATTTTGCCCATCCTGAGCATTACAAAAAGTATGATGATCGGAATTGCGAGGATGACGACTATAAAAGTATTATCCGTAAACAAAAAGGGATTTTTAGTAAGTGTGATCAGGTAGCCGCCGATCGCTCCTCCAAAGTGCGCCGCATGTCCGATGTTGTCATTTTGGGCACGCATGCCGTAGATCGAATAAAGCAAATATAAAATTCCGAATATGTATGCAGGCATTTCGATAATGAAGAAAAGCCCGATATTTTGATCCGGCTGGAACAATATAGCCGAATACAATATACCAGTCACGGCTCCCGATGCGCCGATCGCGCGATAACTGTAATCATCCCTGTGAAAATACAATGTCAGCAGGCTTCCGAAGATCAGGCTTCCGAAATAAACAAGCAGGAATCCAAGGACACCCATATAACCAATTACCGTCGGTGCGAAGAAAAACAGTGTCATCATATTAAACACCAGATGCACGATGTCGCCGTGCAGGAATGCCGATGAGATCATCCGGATCTGGTCGCCGGCACGGATGCTCCCTATATGGAATTCGTATCGCCTGAAGAAAGCCAAATCGTTGAAACCGCGATAACTGATAATGATATTGATGCCAATAAGAATGAGAAGTACCGGATTCATAGAATTGATGTTGACACAAAAATAGGGATTTAACCTACGGAAGTCATTCAATCTGTCGAAAGAATTAGGCTTATATTTGCAAAAATTTCGAGATGCAGTTTTTGTTCTTCCTGATCATTTATCCGATACTCTGGCTCGTGTCCCTGTTGCCTTTCCGTGTTTTGTACATTCTATCGGATGTCATCTGTTTTGTCGTTTACCGCATCTTCGCTTATCGCAAAAAGATCGTTCGCCACAACCTTGCCATCGCATTTCCAAATTTGCCCGTGGCCGAACGACGACGGATTGAACGCGGGTTCTACAGGCATATGTGTGATATTTTCCTCGAAATGATTAAAACGACCACAATCTCAAGAAAGGAAATCGAAAAGCGTTTTAAATTCACAAACCTCGACCTGTATCTCGACCTTGAGAAAAAAGGAAAAAGCATAGCGATGTTCTGCGGACATTACGCGAGTTACGAATGGGTCATTTCTGTCAATCATTTCATTACTTTCCGCGGTTTCGCGATCTACAAAAGAATTGCAAATAAGTATTTCGACAAAGTCGTACGCGATATCAGGTCAAAATTCGGTGCGACATTGATCACGACCAAGGAAACGATTCCAACGATCGAAGAAAATCAAAAGAATGGCGTTTTAGGCGTCTACGGTTTTGCAACGGACCAATCACCGAAGGCGTCCAAGATCTATCATTGGGCGGATTTCATGGGGATCGACAGCCCGGTCATCACCGGTGCCGAAATGCTTGCCAAGAAATACGACCTGAATGTGATTTTTCTCAAAGTCAAAAAAGTAAAACGCGGCTATTACGAAGCGACATTTGAAGTGCCATTCGAAAATCCACGGGAAATTCCGGATTATCAAATCACTGAAGCCTATTTGAAATTGCTGGAAACACAGATCAGGGAAGCGCCAGAGTTCTATCTTTGGACGCACAAACGCTGGAAAACCTCTCGCGATAAGGCTACAGGTCAAACCACCGGTTAACCATCTCATTTTCGTTCCTGTCCGCTTCTTTGTGGATGAACTCGTTTGAATTTTTGTCGTAGATATAATCTTCAGACCACTCACGCCAATTTTCCGCAAGCGCTTTTATGCTGTCGCAGACGAAGGTCAGTTCCTCACTCGTCGTTGTCGGATGAAAAGACATCCGTATCCATCCCGGTTTATCGATAAGGTCTCCCGCCGATATCTTGCAAGTCAGCTGATGCGAAGTTTCAAAATCCACATGAAGCAAATAGTGTCCGTATGTTCCGGCGCAGCTGCAGCCGCCACGGGTTTGAATTCCGAAACGGTCGTTGAGGATCTTGACGCCGAGGTTGAAATGCAGCTGGTCGATATAAAAAGAAACGACTCCAAGCCTTTCGCGATGGTTATCGGCCAAAATTATCAGATTCGGAACATTTTCAAGACACTCGAAAACATATGAAACCATTTCATGTTCGCGGTCGAGGATATTTTGTACACCCATTTGTTCCTTAAGGCGGATTGCCAACGCTGTCTTTATCGCCTGAAGAAATCCAGGTGTGCCGCCGTCTTCGCGCTCTTCGATATCATCCAGGTATTTATGTTCGCCCCACGGATTCGTCCAGCTGACCGTACCGCCGCCCGGATGATCGGGAATCATGTTGGAATACAGTTTTTTATTGAAGATCAAAACCCCTGAAGTTCCGGGTCCGCCAAGGAATTTATGCGGCGAGAAGAATATTGCGTCAAGATAAGCCTCCGGATCCTCAGGATGCATATCTATGTCGACATAAGGCGCCGAACACGCGAAATCCACAAAGCAAACACCATTGTGCCGATGCATGAGTTTGGCGACTTCATAGTACGGAGTCCGGATTCCGGTCACATTCGAGCACGATGTTACCGACGCAATTTTAATCGGCCTGTCTTTATGCTTATCCAAAAGCGCGGCAAAACTGTCCATGCAAAGCAATCCTTTTTCGCATGGCGGAATCACCTCAACGTGTGCGATCGTTTCGAGCCACGAGGTCTGATTCGAATGATGCTCCATGTGCGAGATGAAAACCACAGGGCGTTTTTCATCTGGAATCTGCATAAACGAACGCAGGTTTTCGGGAACTTTCAGGCCTAAGATCCGCTGGAATTTGTTGACGCATCCCGTCATTCCCGTGCCCGTCGTGATAAGGATGTCGTCCTTGCCTGCATTCACATGCGATTTGATGATATGCCTGGCTTTGTGATAAGCGATCGTCATTGCCGTTCCTGATACCGTCGTTTCGGTGTGTGTATTTGCCACAAACGGCCCGTAGTCGCGGATAAGCTTCTCCTCTATCGGACGATAGAGCCGCCCGCTCGCCGTCCAATCGGTATAGATCAGCTTCTTGCGTCCGTATGGAGATATGAATTCCTGGTCGATCCCGATGATGTTATCGCGGAATCTGGAAAAATGCTCTTCGAGGCTGATTGATGCGTTGACTGGCTGCATTTGAGTGGTTCTAAAAATTACACGCTAAATTCCCGCGGCTTCTTTTATTTCGTCGATGATGCGAAGCGCAAGTTCATCAGCCTCACGTTGTGATTTTGCTTCGGTATAAATCCTGATGATCGGCTCGGTGTTCGACTTACGCAAGTGTACCCAATTTTCGGCAAAATCGATCTTTACGCCATCGATGGTCTTGCAATCTTCACCTCTGTAGCGCTCGTACATTTTTGATAGCACGGCATCAACATCGATCTGCGGAGTAAGCTCGATCTTGTTCTTGCTCATGAAATATTCGGAATAGGTCCGCCGCAATTCCGACACTTTCATCTTCTTATGTGCAAGATGTGTCAGGAAAAGTGCAACTCCGACCAGGCTGTCGCGGCCGTAATGCAATTCGGGATAAATGATACCGCCGTTTCCTTCGCCGCCAATGACGGCATTGTTCTTTTTCATCATTTCAACCACGTTGACTTCACCAACAGCGCTCGCTTCGTAAGTTCCGCCATGAAGCTTAGTCACATCGCGGAGTGCACGCGAAGACGACATGTTTGAAACCGTATTTCCGGGTGTTTTGCCAAGTACATAATCGGCTACTGCGACGAGAGTGTATTCTTCTCCGAACATTTCACCGTCTTCGCTGATAAACGCAAGACGGTCGACATCCGGATCGACAACAACGCCCAAATCGGCTTTCTCTTTAACAACCAACTCGCAGATATCACCCAAATGCTCTTTTAATGGTTCAGGGTTATGCGGGAAATGACCGTTCGGTTCGCAGTATAATTTGATGGTTTCCACGCCCATTTTTTCAAGCAGCCGCGGAATGATGATACCGCCGGACGAATTCACGCCGTCAACAACAACCTTGAACTTTGCGGCCTTTACCGCATCCGCATCGACCAATGAAAGTTTTAAAACCTCATCGATGTGGATATCCATATAATTGTCGTTTGGTGTAACGCTTCCCAGATTGTCCACATCGGCAAAGTTGAAATTGTCGCTTTCCGCGATCTCCAGGATCTTTACACCTTCGGCGCCGCTTAAAAATTCCCCTTTTTCATTGAGAAGCTTGAGTGCGTTCCATTGTTTTGGGTTGTGCGAGGCTGTAAGGATGATTCCGCCGTGGGCTTTTTCAAGCGGAACGGCGACTTCGACTGTCGGAGTTGTTGAAAGGCCGAGATCGATGATGTCGATTCCAAGGCCTGTCAGCGTATTGCCTACAAGATTGTGGATCATCGGGCCGGAGATGCGTGCGTCACGGCCAATGACTACCGTAAGTTTATCTTTTCCGGAATATTCCCTGAGCCAGGTTCCGTATGCTGCCGCAAATTTCACGGCGTCGATCGGAGTAAGATTATCGCCTGTACGTCCGCCAATTGTTCCGCGGATGCCGGATATTGATTTGATCAGTGTCATTCAGATTGGTTTTGGAGCACAAATATAACATCCGTTCGCTTTTGGACGGCGAAACTCGGCAACTTTTCGATGAGCGGGATCTTTAGGCCGTGCAGTTGTTTTAGAAAAAGCCTATATTCTTTGTAACTTTGAAATTATGACGAATCCTGGCCCATGAATTTTCTTGCGCACATTTTCCTGTCGGGCGACAACGAACTCGTGAAGATCGGCAATTTTATGGCCGACGGCATCCGTGGTAAGGATTACGAAAAGTACCATCCTGACATTCGCACCGGAATTTTGCTTCATCGTGCGATCGACACTTTTACCGATGCACATCCGGTTTTTCGAAAAAGCACCAAGCGCCTTCATGCGCGATATCATCATTACGCCGGTGTCATTACCGACGTTTTTTACGATCATTTCCTCGCCCGGCATTGGAACCGGTACATGCCGGGAAGCCTCCGTGCCTATGTCAACCAATTCTATAAATCGCTCGAACGCAATTATGACCTGCTGACACCCAAAACGAAACAGATCTTTCCGATCATGCTCGAGCACAACTGGCTTTTGAGTTACGCGACGACCGACGGCTTGAATGACATCCTTACGCAAATGGACCGCAGGACAGGAAACCAGTCTCAAATGAGATTCGCAAAAGAAGACCTGATCGCTTCGTATAAACATTTCGAATACGAATTTCATATCTTTTTCGAAGAATTGCGGAAATTCGCTGCCGAGAAACTCGATTCGTTGACGGAAACGATTGAAAATTGACAATTGACTATTGATAATTTCGGGATTGGAAATTCGTGCCTATATTCGTAAGACACTATAGGATCGTACGACATCTATGTACTTCAGGTGTAATTCATTGAAAATTAATGGCTAAAAAAGCTTCCGCCTTTAAAATCGCGCAAAGGAATATACTACGACGTTTGGAAGACGTCGTTTTCCTGCTTAAGGGATTGCTTGATGAACGTCATTTTATTTACTTTTCGGCAGTCGCGGTGGCTATTTCTTCGGCGTTTGCAGTAATCCTGCTAAAAACATTCGCACATTACGTATTCATCTTCGCGACTTATATCAATGGCTATTTGAAGCTGCCTTTTATCAATTCCATACTCCCGATAATCGGAATCCTTTTGACGGTATTCGTGGTAAAACATTTCCTTGGCGACAAGATCGAAAAAGGCAGTTCGCGCATCTTATATGCGGTGGCCAAACGCGGCGGAATCATGCCGCGAAAGCAGATGTATGCGCAGATCATAACGAGCTCGCTCACAGTTGGCCTGGGCGGCTCTGCCGGACTCGAATCACCAATTACGATCACCGGAGCCGCATTCGGGTCGAATTTCGCACAGCGTTACCGCCTTTCACAAAAGGACAGGATACTGTTGCTCGCGTGCGGTGTTTCGGCCGGAATTGGTGCGGCATTTAATGCGCCGATCGCCGGAGTACTGTTTGCAATCGAGGTCGTCCTGACACATGTCACGATTTCCGCATTCATTCCGATCATCATTTCAGCAGCAACCGGCGCCTTGGTATCCGATATCATTCTCGAAGAAGGAGTTCTCTTATCATTCAGGAGCCAGCAGGATTTCGCGTTCCAAAATATTCCATATTATATCGTGCTTGGGTTGCTTGCAGGATTCATTTCGGTTTATCATGCGCGGAATTTCAGGCGTGTTGAAAAATTCTTCGCAAGGATCAAGAACAAATCATACAAGCGCGCATTGTTTGGTGCGACAATCCTTGCGATCCTGATTTTTTTCTTCCCTACACTTTTCGGTGAAGGCTATGAAAGCATCAGGATGCTGGCCGACCCGAATCCCGAAAGGCTGCTCGACAATACGCTGCTTGAATCATTTAAATCGAACGAAGTCGTTTTACTGGCTTTTGTAGGTTTTACAGCGCTTTTAAAAGCATTCGCGACCGGCCTCACATTGGGAAGTGGCGGCAATGGCGGAAACTTTGCCCCGTCGCTGTTTGTCGGCTCGTATCTTGGTTTTTTTGTTGCAAAATCGGTATCGCTGCTGGGAATTGCGCAGCTGCCGATAGGAAATTTCACGTTGGTCGGAATGGCCGGCATTCTGAGTGGATTGTTTCATGCGCCGCTGACTGCCATCTTCCTGATCGGCGAGATCACAG
>CBDUBP010000005.1:0-19557 GCA_965365415.1 uncultured bacterium
GTTTATCCCTAACGGCATAATTCTCCTCAAATTGTTTGATCATCAGATCGATTTTTTTCGATGCACTTCGCAGGCCTTCTTCCTGAGACATCTCAACCGTCAGCGGATAAACCCTGTCGGCAATCGATAATTTGATTTTGAGTTTTTCTCCCATCAGTCAGCCAGTTGTGCGATGCAATAATCGATTTCCCTGATTAATGAATTTATCTTTAGCTTGGTTTCTCTTTTATTTTCTTCACTGCCAAGCAATGAATTGGCAACCTTGAGCGTCTCATATGCCGATTTCAGCGATCCGATCTCCGTCGATTGATTTTCGATGGTTTTTACCGATTCGTCAATCTCCCGCCGCAGCCCGGAAATCGTTTGCGCCATCCGTTCCTGCTTGCGGATAAGCTGCGCGATCCGGTTTTCAAGCGTATCGATGATTTCAGTAATATCACTCATAATGGCCATTCATTACCATAACGCACAAAGTTAATATTCCTCGGCAATAACGCAACAAAATCTTACGTTTTTTATCCGCCGCCATGGCATCGGCCACAGATTGAAAAGATATAACAAACATGCGGTTTTGCCATAAATCCCTTTCTTTTGAATTTTATATATTAGCAAAAAGCACCATCATGAAATATCTGCCGTTAGCACTGTTTTTATATGCCTCGCTCTCAGCCCAAACCAATTATCCACAAGATTATTTTCGCCAGCCCTTAGACATTCCGCTTCAGCTTTCCGGGAATTTCGGGGAACTCCGCACCAATCATTTTCATGCCGGTCTGGACTTCCGTACGCAGCAAAAAGAAGGTCTTAATGTCTATGCTGCCGCCGAAGGCTACGTCTCGCGGATCAGGATCTCATCATACGGATACGGAAAAGCGCTTTATATCGATCACCCGAACGGATATACGACCGTTTACGGCCACCTTAGGGAAATGGCGCCAGTTATTGAAACGTTCCTTAAATCGAAGCAATATGAAAAACAGTCTTTCGATGTCGACCTGATGCTTTCTCCTACCGATCTCCCTGTCACCAAAGGCCAGCTCGTCGCATTATCCGGAAATACCGGTGGATCGGGTGGGCCACATCTGCATTTTGAAGTTCGTGACACGAAAACCGAGAATGTGATCAATCCGCTTTTTTTTGGTTTCGACAAACTCGTTCCCGATGGAAAACGCCCTACGATCACAAGCCTGATGGTATATCCTCTCGACGCGACATCAGCCATTAATCAGGCGCTGACGCCGATCGTTCTTGATCTTAAGCAATCGGAACCCGGACATTTTATAGCCGAAAACGTGTATGCGAGCGGACAAATAGGCTTTGCGATCAATGCATCCGACAAGGATGATCATTCGCACAGTCCGAACGGTTTGTTTGAAGTCAGCTCATATCTGAACGGCAATCTTTCGTTCGGCTACAAATTTGACACTTTTCATTTCGACGAAACACGTTATATCAATGCGCTGATCGACTATGCACGTTTTCGCCGCACATCGCAAAGGTTCCAAAAATTATACATGAAGAAATCGTATCCGCTGAGCATTATCAAATCGGACATGAATGGCGGGATCCTGCACGTGAATCCTAATATTTCGGGAACATATCGAATCGAAATTTCAGATTTTAAAGGAAATAAGACTTCGGTGTCGATCCCCGTTTCGTATGCGCCGCCACCAAGTTTACTTAAAGAAACCACTTCGGGTTACCTCGTCGATTCCGGCAAGGACAACATCTATGAAAAGGATAACATATCAGTGACCTTTCCGGCGAATACTTTTTATGAAGATTTTTATCTCGATTTTGATGTGCGCGACAATATGCTTTACCTTGGAAATCCGCATGTGCCGGTTCATTCTGCTTTTCCTGTTACGATAAAGGAAACTGAAACCGAAACAGGTCTGAAAAGGCAGATTTTCATCGCCACCATTGACGGCAATCGGAAATCCTACAATGCGACCACATATAAAGACGGATCTTTCACGGCAAGAGTCAAAACTCTCGGAAATTTCACCTTGATCAAAGATACGCTTGCTCCAACGATCAAGTTAGTGAAGCCAATTTCGGGGAAATGGATCTCCTCGGATAAATATCTTCAACTGACCATCAAAGATGATCTGTCGGGAATCAATACGATCAATGGATGGCTCAACGGAAAATGGATATTGTTCGAGTACGATCACAAAACCCGTAAGATCACGCACGATTTTTCGGATAACATCTACACCGATGGCAGAAATGAATTAAAAGTCGAGGTCACCGATAATGTGGGGAATTCTGCTATCTTTGAAACGCATTTTTTCAGAAGTGCCAAGTAACCAAAACTTATTTTTTTGAGAATCAAAGCCCTGTTTGTAGCGACCTTGATCCTTTTTTGTGCCGTTTTAAGTGCACAGACAGCAAGGGTTAAAGGTGTCATCCTTGATGAAAATAATATTCCGGCCGAAAACGTCACGATCACCTATTCCGGTAATCAATCTTTTACCGATGCAACCGGATTTTACGCGATAACCATTCCGGCAAATCAAAAAGTAATAGTCGTATTTACACATGTTTCACTAAAAAAAACAACCACCACAATCGAGCTCAGGCCAAATGAAGATTATGAGTTCAATGTCGTAATGCTTTCAAAAGCCGAGCAGATGGGCGAGGTCATCGTTACCGGTGGAACGCGCAAACGTGTTCAGGGTGTGACTGTGATCGCGCCGGAAACCATCCGCAAAATTCCGGGGGCAAATCCAGGCGTCGAAAACATCATCAAAACGCTTCCGGGCTATAATTCAAATAATGAGCTTTCAACACAGTACGCCGTTCGTGGCGGCAACTACGACGAGAATCTCGTTTACGTCAATGAGATTGAAGTCTATCGCCCATTTTTAATCCGGTCCGGGCAACAGGAAGGATTGGGTTTTACAAATACCGATCTTGTTCAGAATGTCGATGCATCAGCCGGCGGTTTCCAGGCGAAATACGGCGACAAACTTTCTTCCGTGCTCGATATTACATACCGGACGCCACGACGATTTGGTGCATCCGCTGAAGCGAGTTTCCTCGGTGGAAGCGCGTCGGTCGATCTCGTTTCGCCAAACCAGAAATGGATGGCAATTACCGGGATCCGCTATCGCGACAATTCGCTTTTCGTCAATAGCCAGGAAACACAGACGAATTTCCGTCCGACATTTGCCGATGCGCAGACGAATATCATCTACAATGCTTCGAGCAAATGGCAGTGGAGCATCCTTGCGAACGTATCGCAGAACAAATACAATTATCAGCCGCTGACACGCCAGACAAATTTTGGTACGATCGACGAGCCGATTGCTTTGCAGATCTTTTATGAAGGACAGGAAAAAGACCGTTATGAAACATATTTCGGTGCGCTAAAAACAGTATTCAAGGCAACTGAAACTTTTACATTAAAGTTCATTGCATCCGGTTATCGTACACTTGAGCAGGAATATTTTGATATTCTGGCGGCATATTTCCTCGGTGAAGTCGACTCGAACATCGGATCGGAAAATTTTGGTGATGTGACTTTCAATCGTGCGATTGGAACGCAATTGAATCACGCGCGGAATGATCTTGACGCAGTGATTGTCAATACGGAAATCAAAGGTTTGCATCAGTTCGACAATGATGAGATCGAATATGGTTTCAAATACACGCGCGAAGACATCCGCGACCGCATTGTTGAATGGGAAGTGATCGATTCTGCCGGTTTTTCACTTAATCCTCCGATCATCGATCTGCCGATCAATGATCAGCCATACAACCCGTATGTGGGTCCGCTTGTACCTTTCAGAAGCGTTCGCGCGAAAAATTTCAACAACATCGACCGGTTCTCAGGATATCTTCAGTGGAACCGCAAAAGCCGATGGAAAAATCATGATGTTTGGATGAACCTCGGCGTTCGCGCGCACAGCTGGCAAGTAACCGGTGACGGCGGCGATGGAAAGCGGCAGACAACTTTCAGTCCGCGTGCCCAATTTGCGATCAAACCCGATTGGGAAAAGGACATGGTTTTCAGGGTTTCGGGCGGAATGTATCATCAGCCGCCATCTTATCGTGAATTGCGTGATGAAACCGGAACCGTTCGTCCCGATGTTAAGGCGCAGCAGTCGTTTCACGTTGTTTTAAGCAACGATTACAGTTTTAAAATGTGGACGCGGCCGTTTAAGCTTGTGTCTGAGGCCTACTATAAAAGTTTGTCCGATGTCAACACATATACTTTGGAAAACGTCCGCATCCGTTATCGCGCCGACAATAATGCAGAAGCTTATGCTTATGGATTAGATCTACGCCTGAATGGTGAGTTTGTGCCGGGAACCGAATCGTGGCTGAGTTTCGGATATCTTAAAACCGAAGAAAACATCGACAACCGCGGGTACATTGCGCGACCGACGGATCAGCGCTTGAAATTCGGACTCCTGTTCCAGGATTACATGCCACGGCTTCCGAATGTCAAATTATACATGAATCTGGTTTATAATACAGGATTGCCCGGCGGGTCGCCATCGTATGCGGATTCGTATCAATATCAGGCGAGGTTGCGGGATTACCGCCGCGCCGATGTCGGTTTCATGTATGTGCTGACTGAGAACAACGACAAACGCGCCGAATCCCATTGGCTGCGAAAATTCAAGGATCTTTCTGTTGGCTTTGAGATCTTTAACCTGTTCAACAACCAGAACGCGATCACAAACACATGGGTTCGGGATGTCTATACTAAAAATCAGTATGGGATTCCGAATTATATGACTACCCGTGTTTTCAATATCAAGGCCACGGCAAGATTGTAGGCGCAAAAATCATTATATTTGAGGTACAACTCCAAATGAGACGAATGAAGACTTTATATATGTTTTCTGTAGCAGCACTTATGCTTTTGATGTCATGCCGCGAAGAGAAGGAGCAGCCCAAAGTAATTTATGATACCCCGAAAAAGAATGTCGCGAAAGAGGATACGACCGACATTGAGATTGCCGATCTTCCGATCCAGATCAGCGGAACCGAATACCTGATTCATCCAATAGGTGCCGTGCGCGTCAATCCGGGGACGAAGTCGTACAGCTCGACCGGCGGAAGCGGCATCAGCTATACGATATCGAACTACAACATCTTTGAGATTACAGGATTTTTGTCGAATCTTAAATTTCAGCACAAAAATTCAGACTCACTTAAAGTGCTGACCGATAGAAATGTGATGATCCAAACTGCATCATACCTTAAGCCATTGGCTGATGTTTCCAAAAAGCAGCTTATTGTTTACACTTTGGCCGACAGCGATACCAATCGGGATGGGAAACTAGATGGAAACGACATTAAATCGCTTTATATCAGTACGCTTTCAGGCGATAATTTTACCAAACTGTCTCCGGATCTTGAGGAATTGGTCGACTGGAAATTGCTTGAAGACCGTCAGCGGCTCTATTTCCGAAGTGTTGAAGACACCAACAAAAACGGCGAGTTCGACAAGGATGATCACATGCATTACAGCCATGTCGATCTTTCGGGCGAAACATACCAGGCTGTTCAGTATAAACCGATCTAGATCAGGATATCGCTTTCGAGATCTGATTTTTCGATGATAAAGTCGAAACCAAGCCGCCTTAACAGGTCGATCACCATTTTCTTATACCAGTTTTCTGATTTTGGATGAATGTAGATCTTGTCGATCAGTTGATTGATGTCGACATTTATTTTTATACCGTCATTGATATAAAGATCATGCCCGCTTAGATCGGAAATGATCCTGATCTCGCGTTCGTACTGAAAGCTTTTGCGCTTGAACAGGAAAGGAAAAAATGCATCTTCGAATGGAATGTATTCTTTTTTATAATCGATGTAATTTACTTCGCCGATATATTGCTTGAATTCGAATTCCGGTAAAAGCGCTTTCTGCAATCTTCCCAGTGTCGACCGTATCGCAAGGCCCTCGCTGCTTTTTGTAAAGATCTGCCACATCGCATACGATTCGTATTCGTTGATGTGCCAGCTGCTGATCACGACCTTTTCACGATGCGTCTTATAATAATCCAAAAACGCGGGATTATGCTCAGACAATTTGCGCATCTCTTCGAAAGTCGGTTCGCTGAATGTTCCCTCGTACTGGTCTTCAAATTTATCCGATCTCGACATGAAAAGCCGGCGCGACATCAACAGGTCCAAAAACTTTGACAGGTCCAGATATTTCCAGACAATCGTTTCAGGATCCTTGGGAAGGTTGATGTTTGGGTTTTCGATGTACATTTTTAGAGAGACAAAGTGACAAAGAGACAAAGTAACAAAGTAACAAAGTGACAAAGTAACAAAGTGACAAAGTCATATGTGTGAAAGCATCAAAGTGTTTATGATCGATATTGTTAATCTGCGCACAGCCAACTGCCCACTGCCCACTGCCCACTGCCCACTGTCAACCGTCAACTGCCAACCGCAACTTCTCCTAAATTTACCGATTTTTATTCAAAAGACTGCATTTGGACGAGCTTTTTATAAAACCCGTCTTTTGCAAGAAGTTCGTCGTGCCGTCCTTGTTCGACGATCCGTCCTTTTTGCATGACAACGATCGTATCCGCTTTCTGGATTGTGGATAAACGGTGCGCGATCACGATCGATGTTCGGTTCTGCATCATATTCTCCAGCGCCTGCTGAACGAGACGTTCGCTTTCAGTATCGAGTGCGGAAGTTGCCTCGTCGAGGATCATGATCGGAGGATTTTTCAACACCGCACGCGCAATGCTCAAGCGCTGTTTCTGTCCGCCGGAAAGCTTGTTGCCGCTATCGCCGATATTGGTATGGATGCCGTTCGGAAGGTCTTTTACGAATTCATAGGCATTCGCGATTTTCAGCGCAGCGATTACTTCATCATCGGTCGCATCCTGTTTTCCGAATGTAATGTTGTTGCGGATCGATTCGTTGAACAGGATGCTGTCCTGTGTGACGAGTCCGAGCATCCCGCGGAGTGACTGCAGATTCAGGTCCCGGATGTCGATCCCGTCAATGGAGATCGTCCCGTCATTGACATCATAAAACCGCGTCAGCAAATTGGCGATCGTACTTTTTCCGCTGCCCGACTGACCAACCAAGGCTACGGTTTTGCCTTTGGGTACATCAAGCGAAAATTTGGAAAGAACGTCTTCATCCTGATATCTGAATGTTACGTTGCTGATCGAAATCCCTTGCTCAAATGTATTTTTTACGATTGCGTCCTTTTTGCTCGTGATCGGATTCGCTTGCTCAAGGATTTCCAGTACACGCTCGGCAGCCGACATCCCGCGCTTAATTCCGTACGACGCTTTTGAGATCGATTTCGCAGGCGTAAGGATGTTGTAGGCAAGTCCCATGTATGAAATGAAGTTCGATCCTGTCAAAGTTCCTTCGATCAGCACCATCTGTCCGCCATACCAAAGCAAAATTCCGATGATCATGATTCCGAGAAATTCCGACACCGGTGAAGCGAGATTTTGCCTGTTTCCAAGACTGTTTGACAGCTTGAAAAATCTGCGTGTAGAATTATTAAACACAGAATTGAAATGATTCTCGGCGTTATAGCTTTTGATCACTTTCAGCCCGCCAAGCGTTTCTTCAATTGTCGATAAGAAAGTTCCCTGTTCCTGCTGCACTTTCGTCGATTTTCGTTTGAGCTGTTTCCCGACGAGCGAAATGATGTACCCCGAAACGGGAATGAACACAAAGACGAATAATGTCAGTTTTACACTGATCATAAACATCGCAGTGATCGTAAAGATGATTGTCAACGGTTCTTTGACAGCAAGCTCCAGGATTGCTAAAAATGAATGCTGGACTTCGTTGACATCGCCCGCCATGCGGGAAATCACATCACCTTTACGTTTCTCGGAATAAAACGACAGCGGCAATTCGGTGATTTTTCGGTATAGCGCATTCCGGATATCCTGCAGCAGCCCATTACGCAAAAACGTGATGAAGAACATCGCCATATAATCGAAAAGGTTCTTCAACAGGAAAATGGTCACGATTCCAATGATCAGCACCGAAAGCGTTCGTGCTTCGCCATAGGTATCGGTGGTCATCGTCATGTAATAGCTGAGGTAATTCTCGGCGTAATCCTTTATTTCGAAGATGCCGTTGTAAACCGGTTTTACGATATTTCGTTTGGCCTGGTCGAACAGCACCTGCATCATCGGGATCAGCGCAATGAACGAGAGCGTACTGAAAAGCGCATACAAAATATTGAAGAAAATATTCAGATAGGCATATTTCTTATATGGCAGCGCAAAGCGGAATATCTTCTTGTATGCAGGATTTATCATATGATGTTCATATCCGTAAGGATGGCCTGGATTTTATCGTCAAGCTGAATTTCTGCTTCCGGAACATCGTCAACCGAATCGATCTGCACGTTTACGCTTACGTAAAACTTGATCTTTGGTTCTGTTCCGCTCGGCCGCGCCGCGATCTTGGCGCCGTTTTCAGTATAATAGATCAGCACATCGGATTTCGGGATTCTCATCATCTCGGTTTCTCCGGTCAACAGATTCGTCGCCACAGATGACAGATAATCTTCAACCATCACCACACGCTCGCCGGAAATTTCCTTCAATGGCTTCGATCTGAGATCAACCATCATCTGCTTGATCTGAAGCGCTCCTTCGATTCCTTTTTTGGTAAGCGACACAAGTGCTTCTTTATAAAATCCGAAATCGACGTAATGCTGAAGGAGTCGGCCGTAAACAGATCCACCGGCCGCTTTCGCCTGGGCCGCAATTTCACAAATCAATAATGTTGCAGCCACCGCATCTTTATCGCGAACGGCATCGCCAACCATGAATCCGAAACTCTCTTCGCCGCCGCCGATGAACTTCTGATCCGGAAAATCGCGGATCATTTTAGCGATCCATTTGAATCCGGTCAGGCCAACCTTGCATTCAACTCCATAAGCTTCTGCAACTTCAAGCATCATTGGCGTAGATACGATTGTCGAGCCTATGAATTGCGTGCCATCGATCTTTTCTGCCTTTTTCCATTGTTCTAGCAGGAATGCCGTCATGATGACCATCGTCTGGTTTCCGTTGAGCAAAATCATTTTTCCATCCGTATCGCGGACAGCAACGCCCAGACGGTCGGAATCAGGATCCGTTCCGATCACAATATCTGCCTGGAGATTTTCGGCCAGGGCAAGTGCCATCGTCAGCGCTGCCGGTTCCTCGGGATTGGGCGATTTTACGGTTGGAAAGTTTCCGTTCGGTTCGGACTGCTCGGCTACAAGGTTCACATTCGTATAGCCTGCACGTTCCAAAACCTCCGGAACCAATTTTATGGATGTTCCGTGAAGCGACGTAAATACTACGTTTAAATTTTGCCTGTCGGCGTCAGGTGTGCCAAAACTCGCATTTTCGATCGTCGATCTGATGAAAGCATCGTCGACTTCCCGATCTATATAATGGATCAGATCCTCATTCGGAGTGAACTTTATCTGATTGTAATTGAGTTCTTCAATGACTCTGATGATTTCTTCGTCCTGCGGCGGCACCAGCTGCCCGCCATCGGTCCAATACACCTTGTAGCCGTTGTATTCCGGCGGATTGTGCGATGCAGTGAGGACAATTCCGACGTGGCATTTTAAATAACGGACAGCAAAGCTGAGTTCGGGCGTGGGGCGCATGTCGGAAAACAGGTAAACTTCGATCCCGTTTGCCGAAAAGACATCCGCAACCACTTTTGCGAGCGTGTTGCTGTTCAGTCGGCAGTCGTATGCAATCGCCACTTTATGTTTTTCACCCGGCAAAGTCTCGTGAAGGTAGTTTGAAATTCCCTGCGTGCTTTTCCCAAGCGTATATTTATTGATGCGGTTCGTCCCGACACCCATGATCCCGCGCATGCCGCCGGTCCCGAATTCAAGGTTTTTATAAAAGCTTTCCTCAAGGACGTGCGGCGAGGAGGTCATCATTTCCTTCACCAATTCCTGCGTATCGGCATCAAACGTCGGTGTCAGCCATTCATTTACGGCATCAAGTATATTCTGGGCAATGTGCATTTTTTATTCTTTTTCTTTGGGCAGCCCCTGCGGGTCCGGCTGTCCGCTGTAGTCCCGATCTGCAATCGGGAGCTGCCGCTTCCATCCGTGCTGCAATTCGCAATTAATTGATGTTTATCGTCTCCGAGATGCGATAATTGTCATTCGTCTTTTTTGTTCTTAGGATGATCTCACCAAGGAATCCGGCGAGGAAAAACTGTGTACCGATGATCATCGTCGCCAGCGAAATGTAAAACCACGGATTGTCTGTTACTAAAACCGTTGGTAAATGGCTGTAAAGCCTCACGAGTTTATTAATTCCAATAAACAACGCTGAAAGTAATCCAATGACAACCATCAGCGATCCCCATGCCCCAAACAAATGCATCGGGCGTTTGCCGAACCTCGACAGGAACCAGATCGTGATCAGATCCAAAAACCCGTTGATGAAACGATCCATTCCAAATTTTGTCTGGCCATATTTCCGCGCCTGATGACGTACTACTTTTTCGCCGATTCTGTTGAAGCCCGCATTCTTCGCCAGGACGGGTATGTACCGATGCATTTCGCCGGACACTTCAACATGCTTGACTACAATGTTCTTGTATGCTTTGAGTCCGCAGTTAAAATCGTGCAATTTCACGCCTGATGTTTTCCGCGCCGCCCAGTTGAACAGTTTCGAAGGCAGGTTTTTAGAGAAGAGCGAATCGTACCGTTTTTTCTTCCAGCCCGAAACCAGTTCGTATTTTCGGTTCATCACCATGTCGTACAATTCAGGAATCTCTTCGGGATTGTCCTGCAGATCCGCATCCATTGTGATCACGACATCGCCTTTAGCTCGGGCAAAACCGGCATGGAGCGCCTGCGATTTTCCATAGTTCTTATGAAAGTGGATCGCCTTGACATTGCTGTCTTCCGATGCCAGGTCGCTGATGATTTTCCATGAATTGTCAGTGCTGCCGTCATCGATGAAGATGATCTCATAACTGTAATTGTTGGACCTCATCACCGAAACGATCCACTGATGAAGTTCACGTAAGGATTCCTCTTCGTTAAGCAGCGGAATGACAATGGATAGATTCATTTACAGGCTGGCAGGCTTATCTTTTTTAACAATGGCACCGATGATCAGCGAATAGATCAGTCCGATGAAAGCAAACATTGCAATCGTAAACGGCACTGCAATCAGTGGGTTTTTAAATTTTTCTCCTATCGACAAAGCCATATCCACCTGATCTTCTGTCATTTCCGGATTTTGTTCAAGCATCATCTCACGCGACCTTGCAAACATTTCATCCATGTATTCAGGAAAGATCATATTGAAAACAACGCTGAACAGCGCTGCAAGCAAACCTGCGATCACGCAAATGATCACACCGATCTTCAGGCATTCTCCGAATGATGCGAATCCCGCATGCTGTTTCTTATAAGTATTGCAGGCAATGACGATAAAAGCAACAGGGAAGATCAAATAATTGAACAGGTTCATAATCATCCCCGCAGACTGGTTTGTCATCGGATCGATATCCATGACATACATCGCGACAAATTCGACAATCATAATGAGCCCGAAAAGCAGTCCGAAAGGCATTGCGGCCTTTGCCGGTGTTACAGTGGTAATGTTTTCCATTTTGGTTTGGTTTAGTATCGCAAATATAGGAAATCCGCGAAAGCATTCGAATTAAAAACAATTGTGGCATCAAGGGGTAAAAGAGGTGGTTTTCCCGCAGTTGTCTTAATTCGGAAAAGCTTAAATTTAAAGGTGGGTAGGGGAAGATGTGGGTTACCCTTCTGACAAAATAGTGATAATCGAGTACGGTTTTTAAACCTTTTTTATAAAAAATTGAAATTTCGGTCGCCAATTACATTGCGCACCACAGGAAAAATGTATCGGATGCATTTGGTTTTCGGGAAATTAGTGTACATTTGCAGCCTCAAAACTTAATGTAAAAATTAAAAGGTTGTTTTTCACTATACCTTTTGGCAGCAAAAGCAGCAAGCGAAGGCAATCATAAAGAAAAATTATCACGATGAAAAAAGGAATCCACCCGGAAAATTACAGACTGGTCGCATTTAAAGACATGTCCAATGATGAGGTTTTTATCACCAAGTCGACTGCAGATACTAAAGAAACCATCACGCACGAAGGAGTTGAATATCCTGTCGTAAAAATGGAGATCTCAAGGACATCGCATCCTTTTTACACTGGCAAATCAAAACTTATCGACACAGCAGGTCGTATCGACAAGTTCAAAACGAAATACGCAAAACACGGTAAATAATTTTATCGATTTCATATCAAGCCTTCCACCCGGGAGGCTTTTTTTATTGGTGATGTTTTTTACCTTTGATGGAGGGACAGACTAATATCGAAGTCAAAAGTCTCAAATAAACGAATCAACAAATCAACGAATCATCTCCTCAAATGAATTATATCCTTTTCGACGGCACGGTCCGCAACGCACTTCTTCCATTTACATTCACGCGTCCAGTTGCCGATATCCGTGTCGGCATTTTAACCATTCGTGAAAAATGGGAGAAATATCTCGGATCGACGACGACGACGCTGACAGAAGAATACTTGTCGGATAAATATCCGATGGTCGAAATGGAACGCAATGTCATGATCAACGCATCATTTTGCCCGAATGAGGTCTTATCGGAAATGGTAAAAAACCTAGAGCGAAAGCAGGCAATTTTTAGTAAAGGCGAAGTGGTTGCTTTTTATACGGAGGACACGCAGGAAGTGATCGATTTTGATTCATACGACATCAGCGAGTATAATGAAGAGGTAATCCGGATCGAACATACCTGGGATATTTTTTCAAAAAATGATGCTGCAATCAGGGAAGATTTTGAATTACTGACGGAGGGCCGAAAATCATTGCCAATCCCAAAAAGTGTCAATGTGATGTCTCCCGAAAATATCTTTATTGAAGAAGGTGCGAAGCTTGAATTCGTGACATTAAACGCTTCAACCGGGCCAATATATATAGGCAAAGATTCGGAGATCATGGAAGGTTCCGTGATCAGGGGCCCATTCGCACTCTGTGAAGGCGCGCAGGTGAAACTGGCGACAAAGGTTTATGGCGCAACTACCGTCGGGCCGCATTCAAGAATTGGCGGAGAGGTCAACAATTCAGTTTTGTTCGGATATTCAAATAAAGGCCACGATGGATTTTTGGGAAATTCCGTGCTAGGTGAGTGGTGCAATATTGGAGCCGACAGTAACAATTCGAATCTAAAGAACAATTATGAAGGCGTCAAACTGTGGAGTTATGAAATCGGCGGATTCGAAAAAACCGGCCTGCAGTTCTGCGGATTAATGATGGGCGACCATAGCAAGTGCGGGATCAATACGATGTTCAATACCGGAACCGTCGTTGGTGTAAGCGCAAATATTTTTGGAAGCGGCTTTCCACGAAATTTCATTCCGAGTTTCTCATGGGGCGGCGCATCGGGATTTACTACTTATATCACGAAAAAAGCTTTTGAAACCGCAAGAATCGTAATGTCGAGAAGGCATGTGGAATTCGACGAGAAAGAAGCCGCAATCCTCGAGCATGTATTCGAAGAAACGAAAAAGTGGCGCAAGGAATAATTTTTCATTCATCGAAACCAACAAAATCCAAAATCCAAAATTCAAAATCCAAAATTCAAAATCCAAAATTCAAAAAAGGAGCCCGAAAGCTCCTTTTTTTATTAATTATGATTTTACCTGTTTGCGTTTCTTTGGAACAGGAGGCGTCGTTTTTTGCTTGTGGGTGACTTTAGAAATATCGACTGTCATTTCGTTTAAACGCTTTGATACATCGGCCGGCATCTCTTTTTGATAACCGCCGCCCAAGGTTTCTGCCAGGAATTTTTCGGTTTCCGCGAACATGGCCATCTTATTGACCGGTTTGTAGAATCCGTGGCCTTCATCATCTGCCAGCAGATAAGACACTTTCTTTCCTTTGTCCCTGAGCGCAACGACAATCTGGTCGGCTTCATCCTGTTTAACCCGCGCATCGTTTGCGCCTTGAATGATCAACAGCGGTTTGTTGATCTTATCCGCACTAAACAACGGACTTGCTTCCTCGATCCGCTTTTTGCCTTCCTCAGTGTTCGGGTCACCAACCATTCCGTACAAGAACGCTTTGCCGGATTCCCAGTACGGTGGTATCGTTTGTAATAACGTAAACAAATTGCTTGGCCCGACGATGTCCACGCCACATGCATAAACGTCAGGAGTGAATGCAAGCCCGGCAAGTGTTGCGTAACCACCATAACTTCCACCCATGATTGCGACCTTGTCTTTTTTGGCGATTCCTTCATTTACAAGATGTTTGACGCCCCACGTTATATCGTCCTGCATCAGTTTGCCCCACTGCAGATCGCCTGCATTTAGGAATTGTTTTCCATATCCGCCACTTGCTCTGTAATTTGGCTGAAGGACGGCATAGCCACGATTGGCAAGGAATTGTGCGATGGAATGATAACCCCAGTAATCACGAGGGCCTTTTGGTCCGCCATGCGCGAGCACAACAACCGGAAGGTCCTTGGCTGATTTGCCCACGGGAAGCGTCAGATAACCTGAAATCTCCATTCCGTCACTGCTTTTATAGCGAATTGGCGTCATTGGTGCAAGAAGATGTTCGACCTTTTTAAGTTCAGGCCGACCGACGTATTGAAGTTTCAGGTCATTTTTGTCGGCATCAAAATAGTGTACTTCAGACGCATATTTATCGCCATAAACCGACACGAGAAATTTCTTTTCATCACGGGTAATGCTTTGAAACGCGATCTCCCTGCCCGGGAATTTTGCTTTGATCGAATTGTAATACTGTTCCCAGTTTTTGTCTTTCCAGACATATGTGGTTTTATCGTCGGTATAAGAGGTTGCGATGATGTCCTTTTTCAGGTCGCTTTTAAATACCTGATCGATATCGACGCGGTTGTTCGGATCTTTCTCAAGCTCTGTGATCGCTTTGGTTTCCAGATCGAACAGATGTAAAGTCGACAAATTGATGTCGCCCTTATTCGAAACGAGGTATGCTTTTTTATTGTCGGGTGTGAATCCGGTGATAAAAGCTTGTTCCATAACATTATAATCGTAAATCGGTACGAGCTGCTCACCGTCTTTGCGGAACATAGTGGTCGTGCCTTTTTCATCCGTTTTGGATAGAACGCGGAGGTTTTCGTCCCAGTCGAAATCATACCCCGTCACGCGGTCTTTGTTTTCGTAGAGCTTTTTGAGTTTTCCGGTCGAAATCTGCAGTTCGTACAGATCATGCCAGGCTTTGTCGCGATCGTTTAGCGAAACCATCATTTTGTCGGGATCGAGGCGGCTGACAACATGGATCTGCGCGGTAATTTCTTTTAAGGGAGTAAGATTTCGCGATGGCGGAACTTTGTTTCCTTGGGATGAAGCCATCGGATCCACCGCAAATACGTTGACATTCTCGTCGCCGTTTTCGTCCTTTACATATAAAATGTACTTTCCGTCGTACGACCAGAAGTAATTGTACATCGGACGTTTGCTGTCGGTAAGCGGACGGGCTTTTTCAAACGGATCATCGATTTTCTTGACCCAGATATTCATGATCCCGTCGTATTCCTTCATAAAAGAAAGCCATTTCCCATCGGGACTGAGCTGGCTTGAGGAAATTTCAGGGTTTCCGAAGAACAGTTCCCGATCGAGGACCGGCACTGCTTCGACTGCTGATTGTGCGAATCCGGCGGCCAAAGATAAAAAGGCCATCCAGGACATGATAATTTTTCTCATTGGATTCATTTATTAGATTGCTAACTTCCTTAAAGATAGTAAAATAGCTGTGCGAGTCGGCTTTGGTTGATAAATTTTGTAACCATTTCCCCAAACGGAACTCTATTGGCGGACAACCAATAAAAATCAATTACCATGATCAACTTTTCAATTGTAGTTTTTGCGATTTCGGCCGTTCTTGGCCTTATTATCTTGATTCGCTGGCTGACCAAAAAAAATGCACCACGTGCCGTAGTCTACTCACACGGGATTGCAGCCGCCGCGGCGCTTGTTGCTTTGATCTACTATGCATATGAAAATCCCGATAACTTTCCGATGGTGAGTCTGATACTTTTTGTATTGGCGGCCCTGGTCGGATTTTACATGTTTGCGCTCGATCTGAAAAAGAAGGAAGCACCGATGGGGCTTGCCATCGCACACGGACTCGTCGCAGTCATTGCATTTGTCGGGCTTTTAGTGTTTGCATTCTCTTAATCTCATCATCATGAAAATCGCAGGCCATCCCATACATATCATGCTGATCCATTTTCCATCTGCTCTGTTTCCGATGGATCTCGCGTGTTCGATCTTGTTTCTGTATTTAGGAAATCCTACCTTTATTTCGGCAGGTTTTTATGCAATGACCGGAGGCGTTGTTTTGGGCTGGCTTGCGATACTAACAGGAGCACTCGACCTGATTCATATCTATCGCGAAAGGCCCGATGCGATGAAGAAAGCGCTTTTGCACGGATCGATCAACAGTATCGTTGTTTGCGCATATACGGTGTTCGCTTTCATACAGTTTAAATCGTATCCTGAGCTTGAAGGCGATTCAATTGCGACAGTCATCATCAAATCGGCCGTTGTGGCCTTTATGATGGCGGGGAACTATCTCGGAGGAAGTTTAATTTTGAAAGACAAAATTTTGCAATGAACGACATCATCAATTTTACAACATACGAGGATTGCGACATCATCAGTGCCGTGCTTTCCGGCCAGACAGCGCTCTATGAGATCATCATCCGAAGATATAACCCGTACCTGTTTAAGATTGGCCGAACCTACGGATTTGATTTTCATGATACCGAAGACCTGATGCAGGAAACCTTTATTAACGCATATCGAAACCTTTCGAAATTTGAGAATCGATCGAGCTTTAAAACATGGCTTGTAAAGATCATGCTTAATAATTGTTATCATCAAAAAAACAAGCAGAAAGCAAGAAGCCGCGTTCTTGTGGAAGAAGCCGTTAACCCTAAGATCGCAATCGATAATTCAATCGCCGATACCATTATGATGAACAGGGAATTGGGCCATGTGCTCGAGAATGCGCTGGCAAAAATACCACACGATTACAGGATCGTTTTTTCGTTGCGGGAACTCAACGGGCTGAGTACGTCCGAAACTGCTGAATCACTTGGGATTACCGAATCGAATGTGAAAGTCAGGCTGAACCGGGCAAAAGGCATGCTTCGTACTGAAATCCAAAAGATGTATTCGCCGGAAGATATTTTTGAATTCAACCTGATCTACTGTGACAGGATCGTTTACAACGTGATGCGGGAAATCACCAATGAATAGAGGATTTTTGGGAAGAAACTAGGACGAAAACAGCTTTAAAAGCGGTATCTTAGTGACCTAAATCTCCCGATATGTATAGAATTGAAAATGACCTGCTTGGCAATCTTGAAGTCCCCGAAAATGCGTATTACGGAATTCAGACCCAGCGGGCAATCGACAATTTTAAAATTTCCAGAATCACATTAAGAGAGTTTCCCGAACTGATAAAAGCCTTGGCTTACGTTAAATGGGCTTGCGCAAAAACCAATTTCAAGCTTGGGCTGATCGATCGCAAAATTTCGGATGCGATCATCGCCGCTGCGAAGGAAGTCATCGATGGGAAGTTCGATGGGGAATTCCCGGTTGATATGATCCAGGGCGGCGCCGGAACGTCGACAAACATGAACATCAATGAAGTGCTTGCCAACCGCGCACTCGAATTGATGGGGTATAAAAAAGGCGAATACCGATATTGCTCACCAAACGACCATGTCAACCTTTCACAGTCAACCAATGATGCGTATCCGACCGCGATCAAACTCGCGATGTACAATTCGAACAGGAAACTGCTCGAAAACCTTCAATTGCTGATCAAATCGTTCCGCGCAAAAGGTGAGGAGTTCCGCCGCGTGCTTAAAATGGGGCGGACACAGTTGCAGGATGCGGTTCCGATGACACTCGGCCAGGAGTTCGAAGCCTTTGCAGCGACACTCGAAGAAGAAGTCCATCGGCTCAACCAAAATGCGGTATTATTTCTTGAAAGCAATATGGGTGCAACGGCGATCGGCACCGGCCTTAACGCCGTCCCGGGATATTCGCAGCTTTGCACCGACAACCTCGCAAAAATTACAGGTCATCCGTTTACGAAAGCGCCGAACCTGATCGAAGCTACGCCCGATACCGGATCTTATGTGATCTATTCGGGTGCCTTAAAACGGATGGCGGTAAAAATCTCGAAAATCTGCAACGATCTGAGATTGCTTTCTTCCGGGCCGCGTACCGGATTTTACGAAATCAACCTGCCGCCGATGCAGCCCGGGTCGTCGATCATGCCGGGGAAAGTCAACCCCGTGATTCCCGAAGTCATGAACCAGATATGTTTCCGCGTCATCGGTAACGACCTGACGGTGACTTTTGCCGCCGAGGCCGGTCAGTTGCAGCTTAATGTCATGGAGCCGGTGCTGACCTATTCGATTTTAGAATCGATGATGCTACTCGCAAACGGCATGGATACTTTGCGGATCCGCTGCATTGACGGAATAAGCGCAAACGAAGCACATTGCCGCGACCAGGTTTTGCGCAGCATCGGCCTTGTAACGGCGCTCAATCCTTACATCGGTTATAAGAATTCGACCGAGATCGCGAAGGAAGCGCTTGAAACCGGGCGGAATGTATATGACCTTGTTCTTGAAAAGAATATCCTTACGAAGGAACGAATCGATGAGATCCTCGATCCGGTACACATGCTTGCGCCGCATCCGATCGAATCAAAAGAGCATGAAGTTTTGAAATCCGAAAGCCCGGCGGAAGATTAACGTACAGCTCGTTAGGTTTCAGAAGTTTATTTGTAAATTTGCCGCCCGTTTGGTGTTTGCGCGAAGGATTGCAGCGGAAAGCCCGCAGTCCCGAAGGGCGAGGACTTGAAGCGGAAAGCCTGACCCTTGCGGTCGCGCCCAGAAGAATATGGAAAGGAAAAAAGTCGCATTTTATACCCTTGGCTGCAAGCTGAATTTTTCGGAGACGTCGACCATTGCGCGGAGTTTTGCCGATGAAGGCTTTGACCGTGTGGATTTTGAAGATGTGGCCGACATATATGTGATCAACACATGTTCGGTGACCGACAATGCCGACAAGCAGTTCAAACACATTGTCCGCAAGGCGATGAAGCTCAACGACAAGGCTTTTGTTGCGGCTGTCGGATGTTATGCACAGCTAAAACCTGAGGAACTTGCCTCAGTGGATGGCGTCGACCTGGTTCTGGGTGCGACGGAGAAATTCAAGATTACCGATTACATCAACGACCTGTCGAAGAACGATATGGGCGAGGTGCATTCGTGCGAGATATCGGAAGCTGATTTTTACGTTGGCAGCTTTTCGATAGGTGACCGCACGCGTGCTTTTTTGAAAGTCCAGGACGGTTGTGATTATAAGTGTACTTATTGTACGATTCCGCTTGCCCGTGGCATTTCGCGAAGTGATACGATGGAAAATGTGCTACGGAATGCAAGCGAAATTTCCGCGCAGGGAATCAAGGAAATCGTTT
>CBDUBP010000006.1:0-18970 GCA_965365415.1 uncultured bacterium
TGTCGCCGGCGTCGCAGGCGCCGAGCGCGAGCAGCGTTGCCGCAAGCAGAACCGTATTGAATGTATTTCCGCCGTCAGTCGACAAAACAATATCAACATTTGCGCAGTTCACGCCATTTGCGGTCGTACCCGCGACATTCCAGGTGACGGTTTGTGTCGAACCGCCGGCATATGAAACCGCCGTATTTGGCGAACTCACGGTAAATGGCCCGGCCGTGCTGTTGACTGTAATGATTACATCATCGCTATTATTCGCAGGTCCGCCCGCGCGGTTGTCGCGCACGGTCAGCCTGAAATTCATCGTACGTGCGACATTAGGAACGACTTCCCATTTCCAGCCCGTCAATCCTGATTGAACGGTAAGTAACCGCGGGAAATGCCTTGTCGGAGATGTTGATGGAATGATCGACCTGAATGCAGGTCCGGTTGTCCTTGTCGCACTCGGAATGGTTGATGTCGAAGTTCCGGTATTCATTTGTTCCCAGTCGTAAGTCAGGATGTCACCGTTTGCGTCCGTCGCCGAACCTGTAAGCATGAATGGCGTTCCTTTGGGAATCGTGCGGTCGATGCCGGCATTTGCGGTCGGAATTGCATTTCCGGTAACAACCGTTGTCTGACATGTCGTTGTTTTGATATAGTTCGTGACTTGCTGGATGCTGTATGCATGGAAATATGCATCGCTGTGTGGCTGGACGTCGTTGGTTGCGCCGGTGATTCCTGCATAACCCATGATTGTCGATCCTGAGCCCGGTTCCATTTGTGCACCGGTTCCCTCATTGCTGAATGTAAACGTGTGGTTCGCACCAAACTGGTGTCCCATTTCATGTGCGACATAGTCGATATCGAAGTTATCGCCTTGCGGAATTCCATCGGCCGGTGAAGTGTATCCCGAACCTTTGCCAAGCGGCGCTGATGATGTCGGGTTTTTGCAAACGCAGGCGATGCACCCCGCATTTCCGCCACCGCCGGAGGCTCCGAACAAATGTCCGATGTCGTAATTCGCGCTTCCGATGACGTTGGTTAGCGTTGTCTGCAATTGCTGGTTCCACGCGCCGCCTGCGCCTTGCGAAGCCGCAGAATATGGATCAGAAGATGCTGATGTATAAATTACCGCGTCAGTGTTCGAGATCAGGTTCATGTGAACACCGAAATCCATTTCGAAAATAGCATTGACACGGGTCATCGTATTGTTGATCGCCGCAAGTGCAAGCGCTTTCGTACCACCGAAATAGGCTGTGTACTCGCCGGTAACCGACATGGCAAGCCTGTAGTTGCGAAGGTTTCCGTCATCGGCATTAGGCCTGAGCAGCGGAGAAATTTCGCCATTCGAAAAAGGAGCGGTGTGGACAAGCGTACATTCGAAATCGCTTAATTCCGAGGCTTTGTCGGCTTTTCTGTAAACCACATAGGTACTCTGATCTGTGGTGTAAGGTTCGATGAAAACCGCCGAGCGATCCGGATACACCGTCATTGTCTGTAATCCAAGCGGTGAGATGCTAAAGTAGATCACCGATCCCGGGTTGTCGATTCCTTTTCCAACATACGACCTGATCTCAGGATAACGTGCCGCGAGTTCCGGATCCATGTTTGAAAATTCAGAGATCCGAAATTTCTCCATTTGCCCATCGGCATTCGGGAACGATACAATGACTTTGGATTGCTGCGCACCAAATCTGGATGTCGATGCGCTAAGGGATTGCTTCAATGCGTCAGCGTCAAGTTCAAACAGGCGCGGCGTAAAAATTCCGGCTTTGTTGGCAACGACGATGCTGTTGCTTTTTTTGACGGTGCCTTTCCAGAATGCCTGCTGCGCGGTTGCATAGCTCGAGATGGCAACCAGCGCAATGGTGAGTAAGGTTTTTTTCATAAAATTCAGTTGGTTTTTGGTATATCAAATATATGTGATTTGTTATTCGATATATTCAATCAAATTTAAATTTAACCATAAAATCGACAACGAACTTGATTGATGGTTGTGTACTTTATATACATATAGGAAAAATCTTGAATTTTTGTGAATGCCTAGCCCTGATAGAAGCGGCATCCTTTTTTGGCCGTGAAGTTATGAGCGCCAAAAAAGATACAGCGGAGAGCAGGATAAAGCTCCTGAAAAACTAATTTTACCAAAATTCTATTATGCCTTTTAGCTTTTGGGAAATTAAGAATTGGTTCACCGATGTTGATTATGCGATCGTCGGGAGCGGGATTGTTGGGCTTCAGGCAGCGCTCCGGCTTCGCGAGAGATTTCCCGAGGCCAAGATCCTTGTGATAGAAAAAGGGCTTTTGCCGCAAGGTGCAAGTACGAAAAATGCGGGCTTTGCCTGTTTTGGCAGCCTTTCGGAAATCGTTGATGACCTTGAAAGCCATTCGGAGGATGAGGTCTTGGAACTGATCTCGAAACGGTGGAAAGGATTGTCGATCCTGAGAAAACAGCTGGGTGATGCCACGATCGATTTCAGGAATTACGGCGGATATGAGATTTTCGAACAAACCGATTTGAAGTCGGACAAATATCTTTACGAAATTGGCCGTATCAACCAATTGTTGCATCCGCTTTTTGGTGCTGATGTTTTCAGCGTGACGGACAATCGATTTGGATTTAGCGGCATCCGCCGTTTTGTGGTTTCAAATCAATTCGAATCCCAGATCGATACCGGAAACATGATGCAGGCGCTGCTGCGGGAGGCCCAAACGAAGAACATCCTGATCCTGAATATGGAAAAGTTGCTGAATTATCATGAGCAAACTGATTTTGTCGAGGTCGAGATGGAAGATTATGTTTTCAAAGCCCGAAAACTGCTGTTTGCGACCAATGGTTTCGCGGGGGAACTGACCAACAATGCCGTTCGTCCCGCACGGGCGCAGGTTTTGATAACGGCGCCGATTCCGGGACTTCATATCAAGGGCACTTTTCATATGGATCGCGGATTTTATTATTTTAGGAATGTGGGCGACCGCATTTTGCTCGGCGGCGGACGAAACCTTGATTTTGAAGGTGAAACCACAACGGAATTCGGCCGGTCCGAATTGATCCAGAAGAGATTGGAGTCGTTATTAAAAGAGGTAATTTTACCTAATACGGATTTCACGATCGAGCACAGATGGAGCGGCATCATGGGGATGGGAGATAAAAAGTCGCCGATCGTAAAACAGCTGTCGGATAGGGTTTATTGTGGCGTACGGCTTGGCGGCATGGGCGTCGCCATCGGAAGTCTTGTTGGCCGCGAACTTGCAGATCTTGTATAATTTATGATGATAATAAAGAAGTTATTCGGAATATTCCTAAGGATTTTTTTCTGGTTCCTGGGACTCTCGCTTTTTTCAGTCGTAGTGTTTAAATTCGTGCCGGTTCCGTTCACGCCGTTGATGGTTTCACGTACGATCGACAATATGACAAGCGACCGCGAGCTTGAGTTCAGTCGTGACTGGGTGCCACTCGAAGAAATCTCGCCGAATCTTCAAAAGGCTGTCATCGCCAGTGAAGATTCGAATTTTCTGACACATAGTGGTTTCGATTTCAAAGCGATGGAGAAAGCTTACGACAACAATCAAAAAGGCAAACGATTAAAAGGCGGCAGTACTATATCACAACAAACGGCAAAAAACGTATTTTTATGGCAGGGAAGGAGTTACGTTAGAAAAGCCCTCGAAGCCTACTTTACGATACTTATTGAAGTGATCTGGGGCAAGGAACGGATCATGGAAGTTTACCTGAACAGCATTGAAATGGGAAACAATGTCTACGGCGCCGAAGCGGCCGCATATCATTGGTTTCAAAAGAAAGCCTCCGCTCTTACCAAGCGTGAAGCGGCTTCGATTGCTGCAATTTTGCCCAATCCCCGTAAATTCAAAGCAAAGAATTCATCGGGTTTCATCGAACGCCGAAAAGGAAGAATAGTTAAACATATGAGATATGTGAAGCTGGAGTATAATTGATAATTGATAATTGATAATTGATAATTGATAATTGATAATTTTACCTCTAAACCTCTAAACCTCTAAACCTCTAAACCTCTAAACCTCTAAACTTTTCAACCGTAGAATGATGATTAACGAATATCGAATCATGAAGTGCTTAGTACCTTTAAACCTCTAAACCTCCTAAACCATGAAAGCACACGAAATAGACTACACGATCTACGGCGAAGAAATGCAATACGTCGAGATCGAACTCGATCCGCAGGAAGTTGTTGTTGCAGAAGCTGGAAGTTTTATGATGATGGACAACGGAATCCGCATGCAGACGATTTTTGGAGACGGATCCGATCAGCAGCAAGCGGGAATCTTCGGTAAATTACTATCGGCGGGAAAACGGATGCTCACCGGTGAAAGCCTGTTCATGACGGCTTATGTCAACGAGAACGATTCAAAAAGCAAAGTATGTTTTGCATCGCCCTATCCCGGAAAGATATTGCCAATTGACCTCACTCAGTTTGGCGGCCGTTTTATCTGCCAGAAGGATTCATTTTTATGCGCGGCAAAAGGGGTTGCAGTCGGAATTGAATTTTCGCGCAAGATCGGACGCGGACTATTCGGCGGCGAAGGTTTTATCATGCAGAAAGTCGAAGGCGACGGAATGGCATTTGTCCACAGCGGCGGAACGCTTGCCAAACGAGAGCTCGGTCCAGGTGAAGTGCTGAAAGTCGATACGGGATGCATCGTAGGTTTTACAAAAGATGTCGATTATGATATCGAATTTATCGGCGGCATCCGCAATTCGATCTTTGGCGGTGAAGGATTGTTTTTCGCGACACTGCGCGGCCCGGGAACCGTTTATGTTCAATCATTGCCATTCAGCAGGCTTGCCGACAGGATCATCGCATCGGCGCCCAAATCCGGCGGAAGCGGCAGGGAAGAAGGCAGTCTTCTCGGCGGACTTGGACGAATGATCGATGGCGATAACAGGTTTTGATTTATTTCCAGTTATATTTTAATGACAGGATAACATTTCTTCCGATATCGGGGATGTTATCGGGCTTTAATCGGGATAAGTGTGAAATGTATGTGCGATCAAACAAATTGTTGACATTCACAGTGAAATCGAGGTGGCTTTTCCTAAAATTTTTCGTTCCTCCTATTCCGAAATTTACAAGCGTGTAGCCGCCCGTCGGTGTTTCAAACTCACTGACGCGGCTTTGATCAAAATACGTCAAAACATCAATCGTCGCATAAGCATCAGAAATGAATTTGATGGAATTCGTCTCTGCTCGAATACTATTTGACAAATTGTCTGCAGGAATCAATGGCAGCGGGTGCCCGTTTTCACGCCTGCCGCGCACGGTTTCAAATGAGGTTTCAAAATGCAGGAAATCCAACGGGTGCGGGTGAAAATGGAATCCGGCCTCGCCGCCATATAACGAGGCGTGATCCTGGCGATAAGTGTAAACTGCATTCTCGTCAATTGATTCGCCGGTCGGATCCAAATAGATGTAATCGTTCACCCGATTGTAGAAGCCATTCACAAACAGGTCAAAATGGTCGATTTTATATTGGATATTCAAGTCAGCCTGAATACTGCGTTCGGTTTTTAATGACGCATTTCCGATTTCGTATCGGTTTGTTCCTTCATGCACCCCGTTCGACGTCAGCTCAGAAAGGTTTGGCGACCGAAACCCCGAAGCGAGATTCATCCTGATCACGAAATTTGCTATCGGCCTTTTATAACCTGCCGCCAGATTAAAGCTGTCGAAATTTTTGTTTAGCGGGGCAAAATGACCTTCTTCGGCCTGTGTTCCGAATTCATTCGTGCGAATGCTGCGAAGATCGTATCGGATTCCGCCTTCAATTGTATTGCTGTCCCATTCGTGAGTAACTTTCCCATAGATTCCGAAGTCGTTCACAATGGCATCGGGAATCAATCGCTCTTCGCCGAAATTCCGATTTTGCTGGGTCATGCCTTGTATTCCGACAATTGATTCAAACTTTTCCGAACGAGGGAAATGGTAGCGTAAATCGTAGTTGAGTGTGTTTAGTTTCAAGTGAAGCGCTGCAATTCCGTCTTCGAATTCCTTTCGGTCATTCGCAATATATCCGAAGGTGGTTTCAAGTGTAGATCCGTCGAAAAACAGCTTATTGTTCACACTAAAAAGATGGCTCTCGACGATCTGCTTTGGATCGTCCGGACTTTTTGAGGTGGATTGACGGCCAATGCCTTCGGGGATTCCTGTCTTCAGGAGATTGAAGTTGTATCTGATGATGGTAGATAAGGTCGATGAATTATATCCCATCGCCGCTTTGGCATCCCGCTCATTGAAACGTGTGTTGGTAACGCGCCCTTTATCAGGTGTCATATAATCGGAATGGCCTGCATAATTTCCGCGGATCAGGAATTTCCAATTGTCGGTCGACGTTTTTAATGCTGCCGAACTGACGCTACCTAAAGTATTTAGGCTGAATCTTTGGCTGACATCACCTTTGATCGAGTTTGCGTCTGCAAATTTTTCGGTATTAAGATACAGCACGCCTCCAATCGCATCGGAGCCATATAATAACGATGCGGGTCCTTTAATTACTTCAATATTCTCGATTCCGGATTCATTGAGTCCCAATCCGTGTTCCGACCCGAATTGTTGGTTTTCGATTCGCATGCCTTGAGAATAAACGATGACGCGATTGCCCGAAAGTCCGCGGATCACAGGCTTTCCAATCGACGTTCCCGTTGATATGCTTTCGACGCCGGGCATTGCCGATAAACCCTGTGACAATGTCAGCATGCCATTTTGCTCAAGCGATTCAACGGTGACACGGTCGACCTTCATTACGTTTTGCGACTGAAGTTTGTTGAATGCAGTTGAAACGACGACCTCGTCCATTTGATGAGCATTGAGTTCAAGGGTAACATTCAGGATGGTATCCGCGGTGACCGCGATGACATGCTCCGAAGAAATATATGTTGCAGCCGCGAAACCGACCGTAAATGTCCCGCGCGGAAGATTTGAAAAAATATATTTTCCATTAGAATCGGTCGTGGTTCCTTTTTGTATTTCAGGAATGAAAACCGATGCCGACTGGATTGGATTGTTTTCCGGGTCTGAGACAATTCCGGACAAAGTATTTTGTGCAAGCACTGAAGCACCGCAAAATAGCAGTGCCACGATTATTGATTTCATGTGTGAGTTTGTTGATTAAACGAATGAAAATTGGTCTAACCAACAGCCGGCGGCCCACGCAGGAGCAAATGGCAACCGCCAAAAGTTTGGAATTGACACGCAGGAAGCTGATCATGCAGCTTTAAAAAGCCTATTCGTTGATGAAGGGCAATCTCATAAACTTCTGTGTGCAATGCAGTGCTGAAGACGAAATCACAGCTGAAACAATCTTCAACCGAATGGCTGTGATTCAATTCAGCCTGGGCGGCATATCGGTGTTTGCAGTGCTCGGAATGAAAATGCGATACAAGATGATGTGCAGCGTGCAGCGATGGAAAAAGCATCGCAAACATCATTGCAAAACTGAACATCATATTGATCGCGCGCTGTCTCATGAATTTACAAACTCGTTCGCAACAAGGTATTCAGCAATCTGGACAGCATTTGTCGCCGCTCCTTTTCGGAGGTTATCAGCAACGATCCACATATTGAGCGTATTCGGCTGGCTTTCGTCGCGACGGATCCGTCCTACAAAAACATCGTCTTTCCCCTGGGCATACAAAGGCATCGGATAGGTGAACGTGTCGTTGTTGTCCTGAACGGTTACGCCTTCGGTTTCGTGAAGCAAACGTCGGATGTCGTGGATGTCGAAATCCTTTTCGAACTCAACGTTGACCGCTTCACTATGTCCGCCGACTACAGGGATCCGGATCGCGGTCGCGGTGACATTGATCGAGCTGTCGCCAAGGATTTTGCGCGTTTCACGGACAAGTTTCATTTCTTCTTTCGTGTATCCGTTATCTTCAAAACTGTCGCATTGCGGAATTGCATTACGATGGATCTGATATTTATAAGCCATTTCTCCGCCAACGCCGGCATATTCATTTTCAAGCTGTCGGACTGCTTTCACGCCGGTGCCGGTAATAGATTGATACGTCGAAACAACCACGCGCCGGATGTGATATTTTTTATGAAGCGGAGCCAATACCATGACCATCTGTATCGTTGAGCAGTTCGGATTGGCGATGATCCTGTCGTTTTCAGTGATTGATTCCGCGTTGATTTCGGGAACGATAAGTTTTTTTGCCGGATCCATGCGCCATGCCGACGAATTGTCGATTACGATAGTGCCTGCTTCTGCAAATTTTGGTGCCCATTCAAGCGAAGTTTCACCGCCTGCCGAAAATAACGCGATGTCGGGCTTCATTGCGACTGCCTGCTCGAGGCTAACAACCGCATAATTCTTTCCGCGAAATTCAATTTCCTTCCCGACCGACTTCTCGGAAGCGACCGGAATCAGTTCCGTCAAAGGAAAATTACGCTCGGTCAGGATTTTCAGCATTACTTCGCCAACCATACCGGTGGCACCAACAACAGCAACTTTCATAATGGAAAAATTTAGCCGCAAAAGTACGAAAATAAGGCTCCTGGACAAAGAAAAACCGCCCAAGGGTGCGGGCGGTTAAAGGTTAAATATGTAGCGTAGCGGTGCATCAAGGCCGGTTTCGCAGCGAGTCGCGGATTTCCATAAGCAACGTTTCCTGCGTGGATAATGTTGGCGCGGCCGGAACTTCTGCTTCTTTCTTTTTCATTCTTTCGGCGGCACGCAGCACAACAAATACAAAGAACGCAATTATCAGGAAGTTTATTAGTGTCTGAATAAAGTTTCCGTAGGTGATTACCGCAGCGTCGGCCGCTTTAGCCTGATCGAGCGTTGCGTAAGAATTTCCGTCAAGTGTGATGAATTTTGATGTAAAGTCGATCCCGCCGGTCAAAATCGCCACGATCGGCATCAAAAGATCATTTACCGCAGAGGTCACAACTGCGCCGAACGCAGCACCGATTACGACTGCTGTCGCGAGGCTCAGGACATCGCCTTTCATCAGCGAAGCTTTAAAATCACTAAAGAATCCCATTGGTTTTTGTTTTAGAGTTTAAGCTAATTTACCAATTTAATCCAAGCATTTAACAAAATCGTTGTCATTCCCTATAAAAAACGCGTTTTACCCTTTGGGATATGCCCGTCAGTATTTCATATGGAATGGTTTTTAGTTTTTCTGCGATTTCAGTTACAGTCGGGCTTTCACCAAAAATCGTAACGCTGTCACCTTCGGCGCAATCGATCTCGCTCACATCAGCCATCAGCATGTCCATGCAAATACTCCCTACGATCGGCGCTTTTCGATTGTTGATGGTCACGTATCCGTTTTGATTTCCCCAGCTGCGAGGAATTCCGTCTGCATAACCGATTGGGATGGTCGCGATCTTGGTGCGCTTTACTGCTACGAAACGGCGGCCGTATCCGACACTTTCGCCTTGTTCGATCGTACGCAGCTGCGAGATCACCGATTTAAGCGAACCGACATTCGCAAGGAACTTTTGTTCGTCGGGATCATTCGAAACACCGTAAATCCCGATGCCAAGACGTACCATATCATATTGCGCTTCGGGGTAATTCGATATTCCTGAGGTGTTCAGTATATGTCTTATCGGAGAAATATTGAGCGTTTCAATCAACTTTGACGATAACTCTTCGAACTGCCTGATCTGCGATTTGGCGAAATCGTGATGTTCAGGATCGTCGCTGGTCGCCATATGCGAGAGAATGCTTTTGACGGTTATCTTATCGGTCGATTTCAATATGTCGATCAGTTGCGTGAAGTTGTTCGATTCAAATCCGAGCCGGTGCATACCGGTGTCGATCTTAATGTGGACCGGATATTTTGAGACTCCAATTTCCGAAACCGCACCAATGAATGCGTGAAGTCCTTTGAGGCTGTAGATTTCAGGTTCCAATCCGTATCTGATGATCGAGGAGAAGCTGCTGGTCTCGGGATTCAGGACCATAATGGGAAGCGTTATTCCGGCATTCTTAAGTGAAATTCCCTCATCGGCGAACGCCACGCCAAGGTAATCAACATTGTGATGTTCGAGCAGTTTTGCGATTTCAAAACCGCCGCTGCCATAACCGAACGCTTTGACCATCACCATGAGTTTCGTTCCTTTCCTGAGTTTCGAACGGAAGAAATTCAAATTGTGGCTGATCGCATTCAGGTTGATTTCCAGAACGGTTTCGTGGGTTTTCTCTTCCAGCAGCGTAACGATGCGCTCGAATCTGAAATTTCGGGCACCCTTGATCAGTACCGTTTCATTGTGGAATGAATTTATGTCATATGATTTGAGGAATTCGTCCGTGCCGGGATAGGTCTCAGGATTTGGAAAAAAATGCCCGTACTTCGAAATTGTTTTTCCGATTCCAATGACGCGGCTGATCTTATTTGATGAAATCAATTTTGAAACCCTTTGATAAAGCGCTTCTTCCGCAAGCCCGCTTTGATAGATGTCGGAAAGGATGACCGTCTTCTTAGATTGATGTTTCTGGCTTTCGAGAAAGTCGAGCGCAATTTTCAGCGATTGGAAATCCGAACTGTAACTGTCGTCGATGATCGTGGAACCATTAACGCCGTTCTTCACCATCAGCCGCATATCGACCGGATACAGATTTGCAATCCTTTTATTGATGATACCTGGATCGTACCCCAGATGCAGCATCGCCATGATGCACGAAATCCCATTTTCAACCGACGCGTTGTCGGTAAATGGAAAGTCAAAATTTTGTTCCGAACCGTTTTGACTGAATTGCATCATGGTTCCCTTTGACAGTTCATTTTTGGTGATCAGTACGTCTGCGGATGCATCGTCAAAACTCCACGTAAATGCCTTATTATAAGGGCGCTGAATCAGCTCTTTTCGATAGATCGCGACTTCAGCATGTTCAAAAAGCTTTAGTTTCTCGTGGATCTTTTGTTTTTCGGATTCAAAACCCTCATCGTGCGCGGAGCCGATGTTTGTAAGAATTCCAATCGTAGGACGGATGATCTGCTCCAATTTGGCCATTTCGCCGGGTTCGGAAATGCCGGCCTCAAAGATGCCGAGGTCGTGATTTTCGTTGATTCCGAGTACCGACAACGGGACGCCGACTTGCGAATTATAACTTTTCGGACTGCGGATGATATTAAAATCAGGGCTCAACAGAAAATTAAGCCATTCCTTTACGATTGTCTTTCCATTGCTTCCGGTAATTCCGATGACCGGAAAGTTATATCTCTTCCGATGTGAGGCAGCAAATACCTGAAGCGCGGCCAATGTATCATCAACCAAAAAGAAATTTGCATTTGAATATTGAGATGAGAACTTAGTGACGACAAAATTTCTGACTCCTTTTGCGATAAGTTCGGGAATGAACCGATGGGCGTCGTTGTTCGGGCCGGATAACGCGAAGAAAAGTGTTGTTGCTCCGTTTTGAAGCGACCGGCTGTCGATCGAAATATTGTCGATAACAGAATTTTTATCGCGCCCTATAAATTCTGCGTTTATGATTTTAGCCGTATTTTCTGCCGAAATGGTCAAATGCGATGTGGGTTTTGCCCGTGCTGGTAATTTTCTTCATTCACCTCCGATTGATGCATTGCGTGATAATATGCTGCGCGGCTCAATGGTTCATATTCCTCGGTTTCCCCCAGTAGTACAAGATTGTCATTGTCGGCTTTACGGAAACTGTAATTTGCGAGGTTTCCCGTGCGCGTGCAAACGGCGTGGACTTTAGTAACATATTCTGCCGTTGCCATCAGAGCAGGCATCGGTCCGAAAGGGTTGCCTTTAAAATCCATATCTAGCCCGGCAACGATGACCCGGATACCTGAGTTTGCGAGATCGTTGCAGACCGAAATGATTTCATCATCGAAAAATTGCGCTTCGTCAATGCCGATCACTTCGCAACCTTGTGCAAGTATCCTGATGTTTGCAGCGGCCGGGACGGGTGTGCAGCGGATTTCATTCGAATTGTGCGAAACGACCATTTCGTCATGATAACGTGTGTCGATCGCCGGTTTGAATATTTCGACTTTCTGGCGGGCAAACTGGGCACGCTTCAAACGCCTGATCAGCTCCTCCGTTTTGCCTGAAAACATCGACCCACAGATGACCTCAATCCACCCAAACTGCTCTTTATGGTTTACTGTATTTTCGAGAAACATTTTTTATTTTTCGGGCATTAAAAAGGATTAGTTTTGTTTACTTTGTAGCGGGGAAGAAGCACAAATTTTCTATTTTTACCCGAACCAAAAATAGCAAATTTTATCTTGGTTTTTTCGCTCCGGCTTATTTCCGGAAACATTTATTCGACGTGCCTCAACAAAAAATTACAATGAAAAAGAAACTCGAAGCCGAACTTATCAGCATTGCACACAGAATACTTAAACTCAAGAATAAATCCGACATCATCCAGCTTCATCAGGAAACCCAAAAGCTGTACGAAAAGCTTTCGATACTGCGGTTTGTGGAAGAGAATATGGGCGATGTCAGACCGACTATCGGCCGTACCGAAGTTGAAGAGCTGATAGAATCGTCATTCGACGAAAACGAGCCTGAAATGCTTGAACCGCATGTCGAAGCTCAGCCGGAACCGGAAATTCCGCAAGCGCCTGAAGTCATCAATGAATTGGCCGCTGAAAAAGAACCTGAACAGGTAATCGCGGAGGCTGAAGAAGAAACCATCGAAGAATCCGAATCCGATCAGGATCAAGAGCCGGAGCCGGTCGAAATTGAAGAGCCTGTCGATGACGAGTCTTCGCAAAATGTCGAATCCCAGCCGGAAGAAGACAAAAAAGAAGAGCCTATCGTTCCCGCATTCGAGTGGGTATTCGAACCGAAAGAATCTCAGACCAAACCTGAGGATGAAGAAAGATCCGAGGTCAAAGAAGCGCTGGCACAAGCCGAGATTGCATTTGAAGATTTGCTTGGCCCGGGATATGTAGACCCTGTTTTCGTAAAATCAGACGAGGCACAAAAAACTGAAGAGGAACCCTTGAAAAATGTCATTCCGATCACGCGCCCGGGTGATAAAGTCCAAGTCATCAAGATGAACAATTCAGAAATAGCCGACAGGGCCGTATCGCTGAATGATCGTCTGTCGAAAGGAATTACAGTCGGATTGAACGACCGGATCGCATTCGTAAAACACCTTTTCAATAACAGCAACGAAGATTACAATCGTGTGCTTTCGCAATTGATCACTTTCAGCACGTTTGATGAGGCGAAGGAATTCATCGACAACATGGTCAAGCCGGATTATAACAATTGGGAAGGCAAGAACGAGTACGCCGAACGGTTTATGGAAGTAGTAGAGAAGAAATTCACATGATGAGATTTTCACTGATTATTATTCTATCGATATTTTTTTGTTCATGCGACCGCGTCAGTGATTCCGCAAAGGAAAAGATCGATGCCGGAGCGGTGACTGTGGGTAAAACGGCTACCGATATCGTCAACAGCATCGATAAGGGTATTTCAAGCGGCTCGGCAATTACATTTGCAGTCTCTGAAGATTTGGCTGCCGCCGGATTGTCGACCGGGAAATATTACCTTCGTGAAAATGATAAAGGACACGACAATATCATCAGCATTTATATCATCACGGATAAGGATTTTAATAAGAATCTCCGGCTCAAGTTATTCGATAAAAAAGGTGTGGAAATGGGCCGCGTTTCCAGGCAGGTAAAACAGGGTGCAGGAATGGCCGGATACCACGATTTTGTATTTGACGAACGAATCTCTTTCGAAGACAAGAGCAAAATCACGATCGAGTGAAAGGCCGTCTTTATATCGTGCCGACACCGATCGGCAATCTCGAGGATATGACATTCCGTGCAATTCGGATCCTCAAAGAATCAAGCCTTATTCTCGCAGAAGACACCAGGACAAGCGGCAAACTCCTGAAACATTTTGAAATCGGAACACGCATGATCAGCCACCACATGCACAATGAACATCGTACGGTTGATCAGGTGATCTCCCGATTAAAGGCCGGCGAAACGATTGCGCTCATTTCCGACGCAGGAACGCCGGCGATATCCGATCCCGGGTTTTTATTGGTTCGTGCTGCAATCGAAAATGGAATCGATGTCGAATGCCTTCCGGGCGCGACAGCTTTTGTTCCGGCATTGGTAAACAGCGGACTTCCGAACGACCGATTCATTTTTGAAGGTTTTCTTCCTGAAAAAAAAGGCCGCCAAACGAGGTTTCTTTCACTTGCTGAAGAAACGCGGACCATGATTTTCTATGTTTCTCCACATAAATTATTGAAAACCTTGACTGAATTCGCACAATACTTTGGCGAAGACCGCCAGATATGCGTATCGCGCGAACTGTCGAAAATGCACGAAGAGAATGCTCGTGGAACTGTCCGCGAAGTACTGGCGCATTTTGAAGCGAAATCGGTAAAAGGCGAGATCGTTGTTACTGTCGCCGGCAAGAATCCAAAGACGAAATCGGCGGATTAACCTTCAATGTTTAATTCGACGAACTTAAATTCCTTTCCACTAAACAATCCTTTATCCGATAGCTTTAGATCGGGAATGACAAGCAGCGCCATAAACGACAAGGTCATGAACGGCGATTTTAGACAGCTTCCAAGTTCTTTTGCCATTGCATCGAGCTCCTGATATTTTTTCGCTGTGCGCCAGCCGTCGGAATCGCTCATGATTCCGGCAACGGGAAGCGGTAAGATCTTTCTGATTTCATTATCAACGGCACTAATGCCGCCGCGGTGTTCAATGATGAGGTTGACGGCGCTGCAAATTTCTTCGTCAGATGTTCCCACGGCTACTATATTGTGGCAATCATGTGCGACCGAACTCGCGATCGCCCCTTTTTTCAATCCAAAATTCTTGATGAACGCTACGGCCGGTTTCGTGTTCGAATACCTGTTTACAACGGCGATTTTCAAAATGTCATTTGAAACGTCGCCTTCAAAACTTTTTGTAGATAAATGGATCGAATGATGAATCTCATTGGTGACTAATTGGCCATCTAACGCCTCGATGACGCGGATTCTTGACATGACGGCGGTATTGAAATCAGATGGAGATTTCTGTTCGACATGGAATTTATTCGGAATGTCGTATCGTACTTGATCGATCAGCGAAATATTGTTTTTGGCTACTTGTTTTCCGTCGATAAATGTTTCGAGTACCTTGAAATCAGTTAAATCTTCTACAATGATAAAATCTGCCGGATCGCCTTCGCGCAGTGTGCCTACATTCATCCCGTAATGCGCGACCGGGTTGATGCATGCCGCCTGAAGCACTTTGAACAGATCACATCCATAGGCAACTGCACGCGCACACAATTCATTTATATGACCGATAATCAAATCGTCCGGATGTTTGTCATCGGAACAGAACATCATCTTTTCGAAATGGTCTTCGAGCAGCGGGATCAACGCTTCGAAATTCTTTGCCGCGCTGCCTTCCCGTATCAGGATTTTCATTCCCAGAGCCAGTTTTTCCGCGGCTTCATTATAAGTAAAACACTCATGATCGGTTGCAATTCCGGAATCGACATATTTCTTAAGGTCATTTCCTGAAAGTCCGGGCGCATGTCCATCAATAGGCTTTTTGCTTTTTTTAGCCCACTCGATCTTTTTTAGAACTTCCGGATCATCGTGGATCACGCCGTGATAATTCATCATTTCGGCGAGGTAAAAGATATCCGGCATCGCCATTAACTCGCGGATTCCGTCCGAATCGATCACGGCGCCCGCTGTTTCAAATGAAGTTGCGGGAACGCACGACGGTGCCCCAAAATGGAACTTAAACGGGACTTTTTTGCCATTTTCGATCATGTATTTTACACCGGCGATCCCAAGTACATTGGCAATTTCATGCGGGTCGGAGATCGTGGCAACGGTTCCGTGTAAAACTGTTAGGCGCGCAAATTCGGACGGAACAAGCATTGAACTTTCAATATGGATGTGGCTGTCGACAAACCCGGGAAGGATGTAGGTTTTCACTTCGTGGTCCAATCGGCTGATCGAGGTGATCTTTCCATTTTCAATCGTAACCTGACCGCTGAATATTTGCCTTTTACTGATATCGACGATCTGTCCGAGTATTTTCATTGCCGTAAATTTAATGTTCAAAAATAGCTGAATAATGCGGTTTTCCCGTATTTCGATTCAGGCATTTTGACCTACTTTTGAGGCATTGATCTGAATCAATATATCCTTTTGAATTATGCGCTGGACGATATTGCCGACACCTGATTCCGACAAAGTTGCAAGCCTCGCTTCGGTACTCAATGTATCCGAATGCATCGCGGCCCTGTTAATCCAGCGCGGCATTTCAACATTTGATGAAGCGCGGAAGTTTTTTCGGCCGGAATTAAGTGACCTGCACGATCCATTTCTGATGAAAGACATGGAGAAGGCTGTCAGCAGAATTGAATCGGCCATTGACAAAGGTGAAAAGATTCTTGTGTTTGGCGATTATGACGTTGACGGTACTACCGCGGTATCACTGGTCTCATCGTATTTAAAGACTTATTATGCCGACGTCGATACTTACATTCCGGACAGGTATGACGAAGGTTATGGTGTCTCATTGAAAGGAATCGATTATGCTGACGACAATGGGATCTCACTGATCATAGCATTGGACTGCGGAATCAAATCGATCGACCATGTCGCTTACGCAAAGTCAAAGAATATCGATTTCATCATCTGCGATCATCATCGCCCCGGAGAAAATCTGCCCGATGCGGCCGCTGTCCTTGACCCGAAGCGCGATGACTGCGATTATCCATATGACGAGCTTTGCGGCTGCGGAATCGGCTTTAAACTGATCCAGGCGCTTGGATCGCGACGTCACCAGACAATCGATGACCTGATACCATTTTTAGATCTTGTTGCGACTGCGATTGCTGCCGATATTGTCCCGATTACCGGAGAGAACCGGGTTTTGGCAAAATTTGGGCTGGAAGTCATCAATACGAATCCGCGTCCCGGAATAAAATCGCTTGTCAGGCAGGTAAAGAAGAAGCGGCTTGAAATAAGCGATGTTGTTTTTATCATCGCGCCGCGGATCAATGCTGCGGGCCGAATCAAACACGGAAAGGAAGCGGTAAGACTGTTGTCGGAATTTGACATTGACCAGGCGTCAATTTTCGCTGCAGAGATCGAAAAATACAACGCTGATCGTAAAGACCTTGATAAAAGGATCACTTTGGAGGCACTTCGCCAAATTGATGACAACAACGAGCGCGACCGATTTACTACAGTCGTCTATCATGAACAGTGGCACAAGGGCGTAATTGGCATCGTCGCATCGCGGCTGATCGAAACGTATTACCGACCGACATTGGTCTTTACCAAAAGCGGGGATAAGCTGGCGGCATCGGCACGATCCGTCAGGGATTTTGATGTATACAATGCCCTCGAAGCCTGTTCGGGCCATCTCGAGCAATTTGGCGGTCATATGTATGCCGCGGGAATGACGATCAAGGAGGAAAATTTCCCGCTTTTTAAAGATGCTTTTGAAAAAATCGTCCGCGAAACGATACATCCGGATTTGCTCACGCCCGAAGTCGTGGTTGATTATGAGCTTGACTTTGACGACATCACCCCGAAATTTGCGCGGATCCTCAAGCAGTTTGAACCTTTTGGACCGGGCAACATGTCACCTGTTTTTATGACCCGAAATGTATCAGACACAGGATTTGCAAAGAAAATCGGCGAGGACGGATGTCATCTTAAGATGTTCATCAAACAAGCGAACCATGGAATTGCCGCAATCGGTTTTAATCTGGGCAAAAAGATCGACCTTGCTCTGTCGCGAAAACCGTTCGATGTTGTTTACTGCATTGATGAAAACGAATGGAATGGCACGGTATCGCTTCAATTGCGCATAAAAGATTTGCGCTGCATTGAAAACGAAATGAAAGATCAGGAGAACGTCTTAAGTTCAAAGTTTTCCCCGTCGAATTCCCCAAATGTGTAATAGGTTATCCAATCCCCGAGGTTAATGTACGTTGATGATTCTCCGACTTTGATTGTCAGCGGCAAATGGCGATGCCCAAATATGAAATAGTCGAAATGTTTGGTCTCAAGTTTTCTTTTTGAGTACAGAACAAGCCATTCCTTATCCTCGCCAAGGAATTTTACGTCCTCGTCGCCTGAGATCAGCTTATTTCTTACAGAAAGATATTGGGCGAGCTTCACGCCAAGGTCAGGATGGAGCCATCTGTACAGCCATTTTGAGATAGGCGCGCGAAAGACCTTTTTCATCCGCTTATAACCTTTATCGCCCGGACCAAGACCGTCACCGTGGCCAATCAAAAACGTTTTCCCGCCAAAATCAAACTCCTGATTTGAGTGGAATACTTCGATGCCGAGTTCGGTTTTAAAATAGTCCTCCATCCACAGATCGTGGTTGCCCGTAAAAAAATAAATGGGGATTCCGCTGTCGCGTAATTCAGCAAGTTTCCCGAGTACGCGAACAAATCCTTTCGGGACAACTGTTTTGTATTCAAACCAGAAATCAAACAGGTCGCCCAACAGGAAAATGGCATGTGCGTCGTGCCTGATCTCATCAAGCCAGCGAACAAACTTTTTTTCGCGGGGTAAGCTGGCGGACGGACTCGGCGCTCCGAGATGCTGGTCGGATGCGAAATAAACCTTTTTATTGCCGTCCAAGATCATCGACAGATTTTCGGACAAAAATAGGTCATTATTGCCAATTATCGATATAATGATGTTTTTGGTCGAACAAAAATAAAAATCGATGAAGCGTTTAAAAAATTTGTTAAATTTGGAATCCCTACAAAAAATCTCAACATTTCTTCAAACAATTAAAGTCCTCTTTTATGAAAAAAATTACGTTATTAATTTTAATGTTGTTCTTTTCCCTGGGTGTCCGAAGCCAATTTACGGAAGGTTTCGAAAGTCCGAATCTACCCGATCTGGCTGCTGACACGTGGAATTTAGGATCAACCGGTCAGGGCTCCAATGGAATTTGGGGTGTCTTCGACAATGGTGTCGGATTGGC